>NZ_JAGQCP010000024.1:0-43727 GCF_024346255.1 Cyanobium sp. BA5m-10
GCTCTGCTGCACGCTCTGGATCAGGCCGGGCCAGTCGGCGTGGTCGCTCATCACGAAGCCGCGCTCATAGCCGCGGCGGCGGCGAGCGCCACGCACCGCCATCCAGCCGCTCACGAACGCCGTTTGCGGCAACTTGAAGCGCTTCATCCACACCGAGCGGTGGGCCGACGGCGGCGCGATCACAAGGCGGCCCGCCAGCGATTCCCCCTTAGCGATTGCGCTCACCGCCAGGGTGGGCGGCAGCCGCACCCCCGCCTCCCGGTAGGCCGGCATCAGCGCTTCCACGGCGCCGTGCAGCAGGATCTCGTCTTTGACGCCGATGGCGGCTAGCTCCGCCAGCAGCCTCTGGGCCTTGCCGAACGCATAGGCAAACAGGATCGAAGGGCGCTCCGGCGCCGCCTGCCACCAGCTCAGGATCTCGCCTGCCACCTCGGCGCCGCTCTGCCAGCGGTAAATCGGCAGGCCGAAGGTGGCTTCAGTAATAAATACGTTTGCCTGCACCGGCTCAAACGGGGAGCAGCTGGGGTCGGCGCAGCGCTTGTAATCGCCGCTCACCAGCCAGCTTTCACCGCCCGCCTCGAGTCGGATCTGGGCGCTGCCCAGCACATGCCCGGCGCTGTGAAACGACACCCGGGCCTCCCCAATGCGATGGGCGGCGCCGTAGTCGACCGGGATCAGGTTGATCGTGGCCCCCAGGCGTTGCCGCAGGATCGCTTCGCTGGCGCCCACCGCCCAATATTCGCCGCAGCCGGGCCGGGCGTGGTCGGCGTGGGCGTGGGTGATCAGGGCCCGGGGCACCGGCCCCACGGGGTCTATCCAGGCCGCCGCCGCCCGGCAATAGAGCCCCTGGGGGGTGTGCTCCAGCAGGCTGCCGGTGGGGAGGGGCATGGGAAGAGGTTCTCAGGTTTCGTCCCAAAGGGTCTGCAGCGACCAGGGGCCGCCCTCCAGCAGCCAGAACGATCCATCCACCAGGCGGAGGTGCTGATCCAGCGAGGCGATCCGCTCGAGATCGGCCGGTGTGAGTGTGATCTCCGCTGCCGCCAGGTTTTCCAGCAGCCGCGCCGGGCGCACCGATTTGGGAATGGTGGAGATGCCGCTCTGCAGCTGCCAGGCGATCAGCACCTGGGCGGGGCTGCAGCCATGTTCCGCGGCGATCGCGCCGATCAATGGGTTTTCCAGCAGCACCGGTTCATCGGCGCCCTTGAGGGCGGCGGGCCGGTCCTGGGAGCCGAGCGGCGAGTAGGCGGTGAGGTGAACGCCCTCGGCTGCGCAGTCAGCCACCAGGGCTGGCTGTTGCAGTAGGGGGTGCCGTTCCACCTGATTCACCTCCGGCCGGATCCGGCAGTGGGCGAGTAGATCGTGGAGCTTGCGGCTGGAGAAATTGCTCACGCCGATATGGCGCGTGAGGCCCGCCTCCAGGGCCGCTTCCATTCCCTCCCAGGTGGATTCGAGCGGCACCTGCGCCGGTGGCAGCAGGTCATCGCCGCTGGTGGGAAAGGCCACGCCTTGCTTGATCGGCACAGGCCAGTGGATCAAATAGAGATCCAGCCACGCCAGGCCGAGATCAGTGAGGGTGTGGCGCAGCGCCGCTGCGACGTTGTCCCGTCCATGGGCATTGCACCAGAGCTTGGAGGTGATCCATAGCTCCTCCCGCTTCACCTCGCCGGCATCGATGGCGCCGCGGATCGCCTCGCCCACCTCTGGCTCGTTGCCGTAAACGCTGGCACAGTCGATGTGGCGGTAGCCCAGCCGGATGGCCTCTCGCACCGCGGCCCCCACTTCACCCGGAGCCGATTTCCAGGTGCCAAGCCCCAGCAGGGGCATGGAGTCGCTATTGGCGAAGGTGACAGTGCGCATGGGGGCACCTTAGGGAGCCTTGCCTAAGGCGAACTCTCTGTTTAGGTATCTGCCCTGGCGGCGGCTCAGCGGCTCATGTCCAACATTTTTTCGATCGGTGCCAGGGCCCTTAGCCGCAGCGCCTCATCCATCAAGATTTCTGGTTCCATTCGATCGAGGCACTGCCACACCTTTTCCAGGGTGTTGAGCCGCATGTAGGGGCAGGCGTTGCAGCTGCAGCCGTCGGCGCCGGGCACCTCGAAAAAGGTCTTTTGGGGCAGCTTCAGCCGCATCTGGTGCAAGATCCCCGGCTCGGTGAGCACGATGAAGCTGGTGGCGGGGCTCTGCTCTGCTTGACGCAAAAGGGCGCTGGTGGAGCCGATGAAGTCGGCCAGGTCCAGCAGGTGTTGCTGGCACTCGGGATGGGCCAGCACCTCAGCCGCTGGGTGCTCGAGCTTCAGCTGCAGCAGGGCTTGTTCGCTGAAGGTCTCATGCACGATGCAGCTGCCTGGCCAGAGGGTGAGCTGGCGGCCGCTCTGGCGCTGTACCCAGCGGCCCAGGTTTTGGTCGGGGGCAAACAGGATCGGCCGGTCGGCTGGCAGCTGCTTCACCAGATCCACCGCGTTACTGCTGGTGCAGATCAGGTCGCTGAGGGCTTTCACTGCCGCCGAGCAGTTGATGTAGCTCACGGCGATGTGGTCTGGATGCTCGGCGCGGAAGGCGGCAAACTCCTCTGCCGGGCAGGCATCCGCCAACGAGCAGCCGGCCTCCAGATCTGGCAGCAGCACGGTTTTGTCCGGGCTGAGGATCTTGGCGGTCTCCGCCATGAAGTGAACGCCGCAGAACACGATCACCTCGGCGTCGGTGGCGGCGGCCTTGCGCGAGAGCTCTAGCGAGTCGCCGATGAAGTCGGCGATGTCCTGAACGGCTTCGTCTTGGTAATAGTGCGCCAGGATCACGGCCTTGCGCTCCTGCTTCAGGGCGCTGATAGCGGCGGGCAGATCTTGCGGTGCGTGGTTATTGGTGGCGGTGAAAACCAACCGGGGGCCTCAGCTGATGCAGGATGGCATGAGCCTAGGCAGCAGTGATGGCGGTATCCGGCGGGGGTAAAACGCTCCGCATTGCCATCGCCGGAGATCTGCATGGTGAATGGGACCACAGCGACCATGCGCTGCTGGACTGCCTGGCCCCCGATGCACTGCTCGTCGTGGGCGACCTAAGCGATGGTCAGCAGCGAATTCCGGCCCTGCTGCGCCAACTGCCCATGCCAGTGGCCTGCATCCTTGGCAACCACGACACCGGCAAGGACGCTTCTGGGCGCACGCTGCAGCACCAGATCGACCTGCTGGGAGAGGTTCACTGCGGCTGGAAAATGCGAGCCCTGAGCCCGCCGGATCTGGCGGTGGTGGGGGGGCGGCCGGCAACCGCCGGCGGTGGCTTCAAGCTTTCTCGGGCGGCGCTGGCTGCCTTCGGTCCGGTGAGCTTGCAGGAGTCGGCCGATCGGATCACGGCCGCCGCCGCCACCGCACCCACCGACTGGCCCCTGGTGTTGCTGAGCCATAGCGGACCCTGCGGACTCGGCAGCGATGCCACCTCCCCCTGCGGCCGCGACTGGAAGCCACCCGCCTGCGACTGGGGTGATCTCGACCTAGCCCTGGCCATCCGCCAGATCCGCCTCAATCGCCCGGTGCCGTTGGTGGTGTTTGGGCATATGCACCACGCCCTTAGGCGCGGCCAGGGGGATCGCCAAAGCTTCTGCCGCGACCGGGCCGGTACCTCCTACCTCAACACCGCCTGCGTTCCCCGCCATGGCACCGATGGCGCCGGCCAGGCCCTGCGGCACTTCAGCTGGGTGGAGCTGGTGGGCCAGGAGGTCGTGAGTGCCAGCCATCGCTGGTTTGGCCTGGGTGGTGAGCTGCTCTACGAAGAGCGCCTCTGGACTGCTCCCAACCCGGCCCCTAACCCGGCCCCCAACCCAGCTCCCGAACTGGCGCCGTGCTGATTTATGCCTGCGTCAGTGCCCATGGTTTTGGCCATGGCTCCCGCACCGCTTCCGTTTTAACAGCCCTGCATGGGCTGCGGCCCCACTGGCGCTTGGTGTTGTCCACGGCCCTACCTGAGGCCTTTCTGCGCTCTGCCCTGGGGCCCGTGCCCTTTGAACACCGCCCCTGTCGTTGGGACGTGGGCGTGGTGCAGGCCGATGCCCTTGGAGCGGACGCTGGGGCAACCCTGGCCGCCCTATCGGCCCTGGAAGCTGAGCTGCCCGCCCAGCTGGCGGCTGAGCAGGCCTGGCTGGCGGCCCAAGCGATGCCGCTGCTTGTGCTTGCAGACGTGCCCCCAGCGGCGGCGGCCTTGGCTCGAGGCCTCGGGGCGCCTCTGATCTGGCTGGCCAGCTTTGGCTGGGAGGCTATCTACGGGGCGATGGGTGCCGCTTTCAGCCCCTGGGCCGACCTTTGCCTGGCGGCCTACCGCCAGGGCGACCTGTTGCTGCGCTGTCCCCTGGCGATGCCGATCGACTGGGGCATCCCCGAGCTGGCGATTGGGCTCACCGCCGGCAGCCCCCGGCTTGAGCCAGGCAGCCTGGCCCGCCAGCTGCAGTTGCCGGAAGAGCGTGATCGTTGCGTGCTGGTGAGTTTTGGGGGGCTGGGCTACGACCTGGATCCGGAGTTGCTGCAGCTCTGGCCCGATCACGTGTTTATTAGCCCGGATCCCCGCCTGGCCTCAGCTGCCAACTGCCGCCTGCTGCCTGCTGGGGTGAGACCGCTGGAGGTTTTGGGGTACTGCGCCCGCCTAATCACCAAGCCCGGGTATAGCTCCTTTTGCGAGGCCTTGAGCGCCGGCGTGGGGGTGCATTTGGTGCATCGCGAGGGTTTTGCCGAAGCGCCCGTGCTGGAGGCGGCTTTGCTGCGCCACGGCTGGCACCGGCTGCTCAGCCAGGAGCAGGCCCGCCAGGGGGATTGGCAGCTCGACCAGCCCTTGCAGCCCCCCAATGGTGAGCCACTGGCTAGCGATGGCGCGGTCCAGGCGGCCGAGGCGCTGGCAGCTTTTGTAGCGGGCCGTTCGTTTTAGTCAAAAATTCAGGCGCAATTTACCTGGGTCACAGTGATCTGAACTGTTTGCTGTAGTTGTTGACACCGGTAGACACTTATGTGATTGGCACTAACTCCATCCTGTCTGGGTGGATTGATAGGCAAATTGGCACAAACAAATCTTTTCTTCGCATTTCAGATTTGGCCGCCTGCAGGCGGTCTGCCGTTTGATCCGCTCCGGTATGACCTTGCCCAGCACCTGTTTTCGATCCGCCCTTGCCTTGGCCGTAGGCCTGGGCACCCTTTCCCTGACTGCTCCGGTAGCCCAGGCATCTGAGCTGCTCCAAGCATCCGAGCTGCTCCAAGCATCCGGGCCCACTCAGCCCAGCTTCCCCACGGCTCTGGCCCTGCCCCTGCCCCCACCACCGGTGCGGATCTTCGCGATCACGGCTGAGCGCCGCGCCCTGCTCAACACCATTCGCTACGCCGAAGGCACCTGGGCCGATGGCGACGACATCGGCTACCGGATCATGTTTGGTGGCGGCCTGATGCCCTCCCTGGAGCGCCATCCCGACCGGGTGGTTCGCACTGCCCGCTATGCCAGTGCCGCGGCGGGTGCTTACCAGTTCATGCCCTTCACCTGGACCATGGTTACGCGCTCCTTGGGAATCGAGGCCTTTGGCCCCCAGGTCCAAGACCAGGGCGCCGTCTACCTAATTCAGCGTCGTGGTGCCCTGGCCCTGGCTGATCAAGGCGTGTTCTCGCCCTTGCTGGCTGCCAAATTGGCCCCCGAGTGGGCCAGCTTTCCCACCCTCGCTGGCCGCAGCTTCTACGGCCAGCCGGTGAAGCGCTTCCACGACCTCAAGCGCTTCTACGACGACAACCTCAGCCGTCTGCGCGATCAGCAGCCCCAGTCCATAGCCAGGGCTGAAATCAAGCCCGCCTGTGCGCCTGCGGGCTCCTTGCGCTGTCAGCTCGAGGGGCTTGAAAAGCTGGGACCGCGCAGCCGCAGCCAAAACCCCGGCTGAAGCTTCTAACCCTGATCGGCATCCTTGAGCCTGGCCTTACCTACGGTGGCTCCGGCGATTAGGTAAGCGCCAAGAGCTGCGCCGAGGAAGGCCAGGGTGTTGCGGGCAACCGGCAGCAGGTCGTTGGTGCGGGTCAGGATCGGGCCCAGGCCTAGTGCGCCAAACAGGATCAGCCACAAAGGTGAGAGCAGCAGCACCCAGGCCCACTCCACCTTGCGACCCTCTTTGCGCGGGTAGGAAGCGAAGCCCGCCACCAGGCCGCCGAGCATGGAAGTGGAGAGGGTGAGCAGCCACTGCTCGCGTGGCAGGCCCGGCACCACCTGGCAACCACCCCGCTCCAAACACATTTCCACCGCTGCTAGGGCATCGACAATGGCGGCGTCCTGGCCGTTGTCGCGCACGTAGTACTGGTTGCCGAAGCGGGTCTGCAGCTCCACCCAGTAGGTGCGGGGCATCAGGGCGAATAAGGCATCGCCGACGTTGAAGTTGAGCAGGTTGCCGCCGCGCTCATCGGCCACCAGCAGCAGGCTGCGTTCGTCCAGGTTCCAGAAGTCCTTCACCGCCTGGCCTGGGGTGCGGTCGTACTGGGTGAGCACCCGCAGTTTCCAGCCGGTATCGGCCTCGAAGCGGGTGAGATTTTCTTCCAGGCTGATGCGCTGACCATCGGTGAGGGCCTTGGCCAGGTCGATCACCGGGGTGGGGTGGTCCGGTAGGAGGTCGGGGTTGTCGTAGGCCTGGGCCGGAGCGATACCCACACCCAGCCAGCAGGCCAACACCAGCAACAGCGACACCAGCGCAGGCAGCACGGCGTTCCAAGCGCGACCCATTCACCAGCCTCAGCGAAGATACATTCTCCCTGAGCAGGCGTCTGAACGTGAGCTTGCCCCCCTGGCTGCTGCAGCGCCTCGAGGCCGTCGGCGCAGCGGTCCCTTTCCGCACCTACATGGAATGGGTGTTGCACGATCCGTTGCACGGCGCCTATGGGGCTGGCCGGCTGCGCATCGGCCCGGCGGGGGATTTCGCCACCGCCCCCTCCCTCGGCCCTGATTTCGCGGCCCTGCTGGCACCCCAGCTGGCCGAGTGGCTCACTGCCCTGGCGGCCGGTCCCGGGCCCCTGGCCCTGGTCGAGGCAGGGCCAGGGGAGGGCAGCTTGGCCCTGCAATTGGCCCAGGCCCTGGTGGCTGGTTGGCCCCAGCTGGCCCAGCGCCTGGAGCTCGTGCTGGTGGAGCCCAACGAGGGCATGGCGGCCCGTCAGCGAGCCCTGCTGCAGGACTGCCCCTTGCCCTGTCGCTGGGCCAGCTTCGCCGAGCTGGCGGCATCACCGCTGCGCGGCGTGGTGCTCGCCCATGAGGTGCTCGATGCCCTGGCGGTGGAGCGGATCGAGTGGGACGGGGCTCTCTGGCGCCAGCAAGTGGTGGCGCTGCACGAGGGCCCTGGGGCGGAGCTCTCGCTGCGGCTGGAGCCCGGCGAGCCCCTGGAGCCGGCAGCGGCCGCCCAACTCGAGCCCCTCGGACTCCTGCCCCCAGCGCCCCAGCGCCCTTCCGGCTGGTGCAGCGAGCTGCACCCGGGCCTGGCCCCCTGGCTGGCTGAATGCGCCGCAGCCGTGGCCGAGGGCCAGCTGCTGGTGATCGACTACGCCTTAGAGGCCTGGCGCTACTACGCCCCCCAGCGCTCTGGCGGCACCTTGATGGCATACCGGGGCCAGCAGGCCAGCGGCGATCCGCTGCTGGAGCCAGGCGCCTGGGATCTCACAGCCCATTTGTGTGTTGAGAGCGTCGATGCCGCCGCCTCCTCCAGCGGCTGGCTGCCCCTGGGCCAGTGCCGCCAGGGCCAGGCCCTGCTCGCTCTGGGCTTGGCCGAGCGGCTGCACGGGCTGCAGCAGGAGGCCCCGGCTGCCCTGGCCACCGTGCTGGCCCGGCGCGAGGCCCTGCTGCGGCTGGTAGACCCCGTGGCTCTGGGAGATTTCCGCTGGCTGGCCTACGGCCGGGGTGTGGCCCCAGTGCTGCCCCGCTTCAGCCGGGAGCCGGGATCGCTGCCTCCAGCCATTGGTTGAGGGCTTGGGGCTGCTGGGTGGGACTGCTGGTGATTTCGATGATCCGCCCGCTGGCGGCCGGGGTTTCCAGGGCCTCTAGGCACACCCGGGCCACCAGGCGGCGGGGCAGGCTGCTGCTCTCCTGCTGGTTGGGGCCGGAATAAACCACCCCCTCCCTTTCGCTGCGGCTGTCGTCCTCGCTGAGGCCGCCGGGGCGCACCACGGTCCAGTCGAGTCCGCTTTCTTCAAGCCAGCGCTCGCCTAGGCGTTTCCACACCAGGATCAAGCCAAACAGGTTTAGGGGGTGCTGCCAGCGACCGGCGCAGAGCGAACTCACCAGCACCACCCGCTTCATGCCCACCGCCTGACAGGCGCGGATCTGATCGCGCACCCCGAAGGCATCCACCTTGAGGGGGCCGGCCAGATCCACTGATGGCCGGGCGCCAGTGGCGATCACCAGGGAGTCACAGCCGCTCAGGGCGGCATGCAAGGCCTCGGTGGCACTGAGATCCAGGCGCCGCACATCGAGCCGCCCTTGCTGCTCTGCTTCAGCCAGGGCCGCTGGCAGCACCGAGCCGGGCCGCACGATCGCCCGCACCGCCAGGCCCCGCTTCAAGGCTTCATCCACCACACGCCAGCCGGTTTTTCCGGATGCTCCCGTCACTGCCACCAGGCTCATCGCTGCATCTCCGCCACCACAGCTCCATGTTGCTCGTTTGGGGGATTAGCTGGCAGCAGGCTGCGCATCAGCCAGGTTTCAGCTGCTAGCGGCCGCAGCAGCCGGCTCAGGATCACAGCCAGGGCAAGCGGTTCGGCTGGCGCCCGCCGCGTCGGCCACTGGCCATCGCGGCGGTATAGCCGTTGTTGCAGCCACTCTTGGCGCTCCTCCGCAAGCTCGTTTGAAATCGGTGCCCAGCTGCAGCCCAGGCGCCTGCCGCGGCAGGCCTCGATTCTCAGGAGCCAGCGACGGCCGTCGCTGGTGGTGAGTTCGAGTGCTTGCCCCGGCTGCGGCGATGCCTGCTCCAATTCAAGCTCGAGGCCCGCTTCGCTTAAGGCCACCAGTTGGGCGGGCTGGCCAGCTAGCTGCACCGACTCTCGCCAGGCCAGCCAGGGCACGGCATCGCTGCGGGGCCGATCCCAGCAGCAGCGCAGGGCGGCCAGCAGCAGCAGCACATTCACTAGGGCCCAGCCCACCCCGAGGGCCAGGGTGGCCTTGCTCTCGGGCAATAGGTCTAGCCGGATACCGCTGGCGATGGGGAGCAGATTCAGCAAGGCCACCAGCTGCAGGCTGAGCAGGGCCAGCAGGGGCAACAGCAGACGCGGTTCGGGGTTGGTTTGGCGGCCGCTGGCCAGGGCCTTGGGTGTGACCCGGAAGGGTAGGGGCCTGCCCAGCAGGGTGCCCAGCACCGCTCCCACCAGCGGCAGCAGCACCACCAGGCGGTAGAGCTCGCTGGTGAGTGCGGTGCGGCTGTGGGCCGTAAGCCAGCGAGCCAGCACAAGCTGGGCGCCGTAGAGGGGCAGGGCCATCTGCAGCAGTCCGGCACCGCTGACGCGCAGCGGCGCGATGCCCAGCACCCCCAGGCTAAGGGGCATCAGCAGCAGCAGCAGCTGGGGCAGCGCGTTGAGCCAGTGCAGGATTCCCTCGAGAAAGGCAAGCCGCTGGATCGGATTAAGGCCCTTGATCAGCAGGGGGTTGGCACCGGTGCGCAGGGTCTGCAGGGTGCCGCTGGCCCAGCGGCAGCGTTGGCGGGCAAAGGCGGCGGCGGTGAGGGGCGCCAGGCCAGCGCTGAGCTTCTCCGGCACGAATAGCAAACGCCAGCCGGCGGCTGTGAGCCGAATGCCGGTGGCTAGGTCTTCCGAGGGGGTGCCCGTCTCGAAGCCACCCACCGCCAGCAGGGCGGAGCGGCGCACCACAAACGACGTCCCCGCACACACCACCGCCCGGAGCCGTTGGCGCACCGGCTCAATCCAGCGGTAGAAGCTCTCCTCATCCGGTAACAACCAACGCTCCAGAGCCAGGTTGCGGATCACCGGATCGGCATTCATATAGGTCTGGGGTGTCTGCACCAGGCCCACCTCGGGGCTATCAAATAGCCCAACCGTTCGCTCCAGGAAGCCCCGCACCGGCACAACGTCCGCGTCGAATACGGCGATCAGCTCGCCCTGCAGCTCCGGCAGTACATGGTTGAGGTTGCCGGCCTTGGCATGCTCCCGCCGCTCGCGGCTGCGGTAGTGACAGCCCAAGCCCTTGCACAGCTCCGCCAGCTCCGGCCTGCCGGAATCGTCGAGTAGCCAGAGGCGGAAGCGGCCGTAGTTGAGGGCGCGGCAGCCGCGCAGGCAGCGCTCCACCACCTCGATCGGCTCGCCGTAGCTCGGCACCAGCACATCCACCCAGGGCAAGCTGGCGGCCTGCTTGGGGTCTGCGCTAGCCGGGGCTTGTCTTTGGGCCGGTGCCAGGGTGAACAGCAGCTGCAGGAAGCCGTGGGCCAGCAGCCAGAGCTCGGCTGCCAGCAGCAGCAGGCTCAGCGCTGCAGCCAGGGGGCTATCGAGGTTGAGGGTGGCTGTGCAGCGCCAAAAGACGTAGCGACCAGCCAGCAGGGCCAACAGCAGTACGGCCCAGGGCAGGGCCATCAGCCGGGTGGAGCCGGGGGTGGGCAGACGCGCAAGCTGAAGTCACAGCTCCAGATGGTGGCCTTTTGCCAGCTCAAGGGAATTTCCAGCAGGTCCCTAGGTCCCGTGATCCCCTGGTCCAGAAAGATCAGGGCCGCCAGGGCGTTGGCACTTAGGTGCAGGCGCCGCCAGCGCAGTTGGCGCTGGATCTCCGGACGGGCCGCTAGGGAGAAGAGCAGCAAGCCGGTGAGCCCCATACCGCCCCAGAAATGGGATTGCCAGAAGGCTGGATCGAGGGGGTTGTCGCTGAGCCGCCAGATTTCAGGTTGCATGCCCAGGCCGATCACCCCTATCCAGCAGAGCAGGGCAAAGCTGGCCCGGTAGCTGGCTTGCCGCACCCGCCACAGAGCTACCAGGGCCAGCACGCTGCCAGCCAGCACGAGCAGCAGCAGGGAGCTGCGCATGGCGTCGAGCTGGCTGGGCTTCTGGGTGAGGATCACCACCGCGTAGGCAATCAACTGGATGGCCACCACCGAGCTGGTGAGCCAGCGCCCCAGGGCGGTGTGTTCGCTGCCGGAGCTTGCCGGCGCCTTGCCCAGGCTGAGGCGGCGCCGGCGGGTCTGGAGGGCCAGCTGCAAGACAGCGCCCAGCAGCGGAAAAACCAGGGCTACCGCCAGGGCGGGATGGAGCAGCCAGAGCCAGTCAACGCTGCTCATCGTCTTGGAGGCTGTAGGTGTGCGGTGCCTAAACCCTAATTAGCCCAGCTGGCTGCCTACGGTGCGCTGGATTGCAAAACGTTGTGGCAGGGCCAATCATTCGCGCCAGCGGGTTGAGCAAGACCTACCGAATCAGCGAGAAGCAGCCTGGCCTGGCCGGCACAATCCAACATCTGCTGCGGCGACGCCATCGCGATGTGCTGGCGGTGAATGGAATCAGCTTCACGATCGAGCCGGGGGAGATCGTTGGCTTCCTGGGCCCCAATGGCGCCGGTAAGACCACAACCTTGAAGATGCTCACCGGCCTGATCCACCCCAGCGGCGGCGAGCTGGAGGTGGCAGGTCACCAGCCATTTCGGCGTCAGGCCCGCTTCTTGCGCCAGATCACCCTGGTGATGGGCAACCGCCAGCAGCTGATCTGGGACCTGCCCGCCCTCGATTCGCTGCGGGTTAATGCCGCTGTCTATGGCATTGCGGAGGCGGAGGCCCAGCGGCGTATTGGCCAACTCGCCGAGATGCTGGAGCTGGGCCAGGAGCTGCGGCGACCGATGCGCAAGCTTTCCCTGGGCCAGCGGATGAAGGCCGAACTGCTGGCGGCCCTGCTGCACGAGCCGGCGGTGTTGTTTCTCGATGAGCCCACCCTGGGTCTGGATGTGAATGCCCAGGCGCGGGTGCGGGATTTCCTCGCCGACTACAACCGCCGCACCGGCGCCACCGTGCTGCTCACCAGCCATTACATGGGTGACATCACCGCCCTCTGCCCGCGGGTGCTGCTGATCCACCAAGGCCAGCTCTTCCACGACGGTTCCCTGGCCGATCTCACCCAGCGGTTGGCCCCCTGCCGCCAGGTGCGGCTGGAGCTTGCCGACCTCCACCCACCGGATGCCTTTGCCGGTTTCGGCCAGCTCGAGGCCCATCAGGGCCACCTGGTGCGGCTGCTGGTGCCGCGGGCCCAGCTCGCAGAGAAGGTGGCGGCGCTGCTGGAGCGCTTTGCGGTGGTGGATCTGGAGGTGAGTGATCCGCCGGTGGAGGAGCTGATCGGCGGTTTGTTCCGCCAGCGTGATTCAAACTCCGGGGCTTCCCAGTGAGCTGGGCATGGCGGGTGGCGCGGGCGCTGCTGGGCAGTCAGTACGCGCTGATGCTCGAATACCGGGCCGAGATCGCCCTCTGGGCCCTATCTGGGGTGTTGCCCTTGATCATGCTCGGCGTCTGGAGCGGCTCGGGCGCGGCGGCGGCGGCTGGCCTCTCACCCCAGCAGCTCAGCCACTACTTTCTTGCTGCCTTTGTGGTGCGCCAGTTCACGGTGGTTTGGCTGATTCAGGTGTTCGAAGACGACGCCCTGCAGGGCCGCCTGTCGCCCTTCCTGCTGCAGCCGCTTTCGCCGCTCTGGCGATACCTGGCGGCCCATTTTAGTGAACAGGCGTCGCGAATCCCGTTTGTGGCCGTGATGGTGCTGGTGGTGGGGCTGGCGGCGCCCGGCTTGCTGTGGCTGCCGTCAGCGGGGGCTTTGCTGCTGGGAATCCTGGCGATTGTGGCGGCCTTTCTGCTGCGCTTTCTGCTGCAGGTGCTCGTTACCACCCTCTGTTTTTGGAGTGAGCGGGCAGCGGCCCTCGACCGGCTGTTGATGATTCCTTATCTGTTTTTATCGGGCATAGTTGCACCCCTTGACACCTTTCCTCCAGCGGTGCGGCGGCTGGCCCTGGCCACGCCCTTCCCCTGGATGGTCGACTTCCCCGCCCGGCTGCTGGCCGGCGAACCGGTGAATGTGGCTTTGGGTTTTGGGGCGATCGCCGCCTGGTGCCTGCTGCTGCTGCCGATCGGCCACTGGCTGTGGCGGGCGGGCCTGCGCCGCTACTCGGCGATGGGCGCGTGAGGGAGTTTGCGCGCTACTGGCGCAGCCTGCGCCGCTTCTGGGGCACCTCCCTGGCGGCCGAACTCGAATACCCGCTCAATGCCTGGATCGAGTTGCTGTCGGTGCTGGGCAACCTGGCAGGCAGCGTCTTTGTGCTGCAACTGCTGTTTGGTGGCGGGCCCCAGCTGGGGGGCTGGAGTTGGAGCGGCGCTTTGGTGGTGCTGGGCCTCTACACCGTGCTGGATGGGTTCACCACCTGCGTGTTGCAGCCCAATCTCAGCCGCATCGTTAACCACGTGCAGACCGGCACCCTCGACTACGTGCTGCTCAAGCCGATTGATAGCCAGTTCTGGCTGTCGGCCCGCACCGTGTCGCCCTGGGGGTTGCCAGGAATATTGGCTGGCCTTGGCTTGATCGCCTGGGCCCTGCTGAACAAGGGTCCTGGGGCTCCATCCGGCCTGCCGGCGGCAGGGCCCGTGCTGCTCTCCCTGGCGCTGCTGCTTGCAGCCCTGGTGATTCTTTACAGCCTCTGGTTTGTGTTGGCTGCCCTCAGCATCTGGTTTGTGAAGGTGTGGAATGCCACCGAGGTGTTGCGCTACACCCTGGTGGCGGGTCGCTACCCAGTGAGTGCCTATCCGCCGGCGCTGCGGTTGCTGTTCACCTTTGTGCTGCCGGTGGCCTTCCTCACCACCGTGCCCGCCGAGGCGCTGCTGGGGCGGGGTTCGGCCATCTGGGCTTTCGGTTCTTTGCTGGCCGCCGGGCTTTGCCTGGCTGGCAGTCGCCTGCTGTGGCGCTACGCCCAGCGCTTCTACACCTCTGCTTCTAGTTGAGCGGAGCTGCGGGTCAGCGCGCCATCATCGATCCACCGGCTCTCCCCAGTTGCTGCCGCACCCCATGGTGATCCCCGCTCCTGCCAATCCCACCTCCAGCATCAGGGAGGAGCACTGGTTGCAGCGTTGGTATCCGGTGGCCTATCTGCAGGACCTCGACCCTCGCCGCCCCACGGCCTTCACCCTGCTGGAGATGGATCTGGTGCTGTGGTGGGACGCTGCTGGCCAGCAGTGGTGCGCCTTTGCCGACGTCTGCCCCCACCGGCTCGTGCCCTTGAGCGAAGGCCGCCTCAACGAAAGGGGTGAGCTGGAGTGCCCATATCACGGTTGGAGTTTCAACGCCCAAGGCAGCTGCACCGCGATCCCCCAGGCCGAAGTCGCAATCGACGCCAACCCCCGCAGCTCCTGCCGCCGCTACGCCACAGCCAGCGCCCAGGGGCTGCTGTTTGTGTTCGCCGGCGACCATGCCGCGGCTGTGGCGGTGCCCCTGCCGCTGGTGCCCGTGCTCGAGGAACCCGGCTGGCTGGTGCAGGACACCTTCCGCGACCTGCCGATGGATGCCCTCACCCTGCTGGAGAACGTGCTCGATGTGAGCCATGTGCCCTTCACCCACCACCGCACGGTGGGTAAGCGCCAGAACGCTGCTCCGGTGGTGGCCGAGCTCACAAGCTTCGGGCCGGAGGGGTTCACCGCCACTTGGCCCGAGGGCCCGCGCCGGGGGCGCCTGGGCAGCCAGTTCACCACCTTTCAGGCGCCGGGCCTGATGTGGCACGACCTCACGGCGAAGGGATTTGCCCGCTTTCTCACGGTTGTGTATGCCACGCCGATCCGGGCTGGGGAATGCCGCTTGTTTGCCCGCTTTCCGTTTCAGTTCCGCTCGCTGTTGCCCAGGCTCCTGCTGCGGGCTCGGCCGGTGTGGTTGCAGCACATCGGTAACCACACGGTGCTCGAAGACGACCAGGTGTTTCTGCACTGGCAGGAACGGGTTCAAAGCCAGGCGAGCTTTCTGCCCACCAGCGCCGACATCTACGTGCGGGCGTTGCATAGATGGGTCAAAGATGTTGCTGGCCAGCCATGCCCAGGCTCCGCCCTGCCGCCCCGGCTGGGTCGGGTAGCCCTGATGGATCGCTACGACAGCCACACCCGGCACTGCCGTGCCTGCTCCGGTGCTCTGCGGCAGATACGCCGCTGGCGGCCGCTAGTGCTGGTGGCCCTGGGGGTGGAGCTGCTAGTGGCGGCCTGGCTGCCCGGGCTGCCGGCGCGGTTGACCCTGCTGGTGCTGCTTGGCGGCAGCGCCCTGCTACTGCGGCAGCTAAACCGCTGGGAGCGCCAGCTATTGCGCGGCGACGGCCACCCACCCCGCAACGCCCTTTAGGCGCAGCTGGCGAGCGCGCTGCGGATGGTTGCTTCGCTGACGTCGCTGCGGATCTCAACCCTGCCGATGCCTGTGGGCAGCACGAAGCGCACCTGACCCTCCCTCACCTTCTTGTCGCCCTGCAGGCAGGCCAGCACGGCGTCGGGGTCGAGGGCTGGCCAGGCCAGCGGCAGACCTGCGGCGGCGATCACGGTTCGCTGGCGGGCCTGGTCGCTAGCGCTCCACAGGCCCATGGCCAGGGAGATTTCGCCAGCCGCCAGCATGCCCAAGCCAACGGCTTCGCCATGGAGGTAGGTGCCATAGCCGCAGAGGGTCTCCACCACGTGGCCCAGGGTGTGGCCGTAGTTGAGGATCGCCCGCAGGCCCCCTTCGTGTTCGTCGGCGGCCACCACCTTCGCCTTGGCGGCGGCGGAGCGCACCAGAATTCGCTGCAGCAGCTCGGCTGACAATGTGTTCAAGCTGGCTAGCTGGGGGCCGCTCGCCTCTAGCTCGGCCAGCAGCTCGGAGTCGCCGATCACGCCGTATTTGATCACCTCGGCCATGCCAGCTCGAAATTCGCGCTCCGGCAGGGTGCCAAGGCTGCTGGGGTCGATCAGCACCAGGCGCGGCTGGTGAAAAGCGCCGATCAGGTTTTTGCCGCCGGGGTGATTGACGCCGGTCTTGCCGCCGATCGCCGCATCCACCATCGCCAGCAGGGTGGTGGGCACCTGAACCACGGCAATGCCTCGCAGCCAGGTGGCTGCCGCAAATCCCGCCATGTCGCCAACTACGCCACCGCCAAGGGCAACGATCAGCGAGCCCCGCTCCAGCCGGCGGGCAAAGGCTGCGTCATGGATCAGGCCCACGGTGGCTGGGGTTTTCTGATCTTCTCCCGCCTCGATCACGAGGGTGCTGGCATCGAGGCCAGCCGCGCTGAGGCTTTGCAGGGCAGTGGCGCCGTAATGGGCTTCCACCACAGCGTTGGTCACCAGCAGCACCTTGGTGCCGGCTTTAAATCCCAGGCCCCGAATCTGGTCGCCCAGACTCAGCAAGGCTGCCGAGCCGATGATCACCGGGTAAGGGGAAGCCTGCAGCTCCACCCTGATCGTTTGCAGATCCATAGGGCGATCATCCTCCAGCCCAGGTACTTTGCCTTGCATGAGCGAGGCCAATCTCCGCAAGCGCACCGCCACAGCCTGGGGCTTTTTGACGCCTGCCCTGGTGCTGATCGGCCTGTCGGTGCTGATTCCGGCAGCGATGGCCTTGGTGATGAGCTTCAGCCAGGCCGGCCTCGATGTCAGCGAGCCGCTGCGCTTCGTTGGCCTGGCAAATATCCGGCGCCTGCTGGCCGACCCGATGTTTTTCCGGGTCACCGGCACCACCCTTTTGTATTTGCTGGGAGTGGTGCCCCCAATCGTGGTCGGCGCCCTGGCCCTGGCCGTGCTGGTCAACCGCCAGTTGCCTGGGATCCACTGGTTTCGCGGTGCTCTGTACACCCCGGTGCTGGTGTCGATCGTGGTGGCGGCCATTGCCTTTCGCTGGATCTATGCCGAAAACGGCCTGATAAACGGCTGGCTCACCGCCCTGTTGGGCAGCCGCTTCGATCCCATCGGTTTCCTCACCTCGCCGCTGCTGGCCCTGCCGTCGGTGATGCTCGTGACCCTCTGGAAGGGCCTCGGCTACTACATGGTGATCTTTCTGGCCGGGCTCCAGGGCATCTCCCCCGATCTCTACGAGGCGGCGGCCCTCGATGGCAGTGAGGGCTTGCGCAAGCACCTAGACATCACCCTGCCGCTGCTGCGGCCCTACATCACCCTGGTGGCGGTTATTTCCGCAATTGCGGCCACCAAGGTGTTCGAAGAGGTGTATTTAATGACTCAAGGTGGCCCTGCCGATTCGACCCGCACCCTCGTTTACTACGTCTACGACCAGGCTTTTGCTGAGCTGGAGATCAGCTACGCCTGCACGATTGGTTTGGCACTGTTTTTAATCGTGTTGATGCTGAGTTTGGTGCGCTATCTCTTCGCCGGTGATCGCGGCCTCACTTGAAGAGCCTGTTACTAGACCAGTCCCGGAAGCCTGCCTAGGGTTCAGCCGCCTGAGATGAAGGCCATGACTTCCTCCGGTGGCAAACCCCGCTCCAGCCTCAGCGAGCGCCAGATGGTGGGCCTGTTTAGCCTAGGGATGGGCGTGGTGCTGTTTCTACTGATCCTGATGCGGGGCCAGCAGGCCGCCCGCGAGGGAAACCAGGAGTTCAGCAACGACACCTACAGGGTGCTGGTTTCGCCACTGGTGTTTTCAGCTTTTGGCGTGGTGTTGTTGCGCTCCCCTAAGGCTGGGGCTGGCGCCCGGGGACGGGCGCTGGAGCAGTCGCAGCGCACCACCCAGTCGGCCCAGGCCGCCCTATCCAGGGTTGATGAGGGAGCTAGCCAGCAGCTGGCCCAGGCTCGCGCCGAGGCGGCGGCGGCACTGGCAGCGTTGGAGTCGCTCCAGGGCGAACAGGACCGAACCGCAGCCCAGGCGGGCGCAAAAATTAGGGCTTTGCAGGCTGAGCTCTCTGCCGCCCAGCAGGCTCACGTTCAATTAGAGGCCAACCTGCGCCGCGATCTGGTTACCCAAACAGCCGACACCAGCGGTGCTTTGGCGGCCGTCCAGTTGGTGGAGGGCAACCTGGATGCCTTCGCCGGTGGCTTCAATGATCAATTGGCAGCGGTTCGGCGTCAGCTCGATGGGTTGATTGCCAGTCAGGAGCAGCAGCTGGCCCAGCTACGCAGCGAGGCAAGCCAAGCCCAGGCGGCTCTAGACCGACTTCGCGGCGACCAGGAGGCCCAGGAAGTGGTGGACCGTTTGGAGCAGGGCGCCCCAGCTTTTGTGGCTGCCGCCCCAACAGCCGCTACCGGTTCCGATGCCTTCCTGAGTTGCTACCGAGAGGCTTGCGAAGAGCTGGGAGTACTACCAGGCAGTGGTTGGCAGGACGTGCGCACTACCTGGCGCCGTAAAGTGGTCGATTGGCATCCAGATCAGGGTGGTGACTCCAGTCTTTGGGTCCGCCGCAATGCTGCCTATCAGCTGCTTGTGGCCTGGTACGAGTTCAACGGGGCGTCCTGATTCATACGCTGCAAGCTGCGAGTTCCAAGATCCGTGGCTGGTGCCAACCCTGTGACTGAGCCAGTTGCTAGCGCTGCAGTTGCTATCGGTGTAGTTGGTGGCGGCCAATTGGCCTTGATGCTTGCCGCCGCTGCCCGCAAGCTCAATGTGCCCCTGCATGTTTTGACACCAGTGGCTCAGGATCCAGCCACTGCCCTTGCCAGCAGTGTGGTGCTGGCTGAACTCGACGATGTGGCGGCCACCCGGGAGCTGGCGCGCCGCAGTGGCGCGATCACCTTTGAAAACGAATGGGTAGACCTGCCGGCCCTGGCGCCGCTCAGTTTTGACGGAGTCGTCTTTCTGCCAAGTCTGGAGGCCCTCGCTCCCCTAGTCAGTAAGCGGGGCCAGCGGCAGTTGCTGCAGGATCAGGGGTTGCCATGCCCGTGCTGGTGCGATCTGCCCACCAGTGGCCTGTTGCCTGAAGGCTTCAACTACCCAGTGATGGCCAAGGCCTCCACCGGCGGCTACGACGGCAAGGGGACAGCCGTGTTGCGCAGCCCTGAAGATCTCACGGCCCTGCTGGCAAGGGTGCCCCTAGGCGACTGGATTCTTGAGGAGTTTGTCAACTTTGA
This sequence comes from Cyanobium sp. BA5m-10, assembly GCF_024346255.1. Taxonomy (NCBI): domain Bacteria; kingdom Bacillati; phylum Cyanobacteriota; class Cyanophyceae; order Synechococcales; family Prochlorococcaceae; genus Cyanobium; species Cyanobium sp. BA5m-10. The sequence goes on from NZ_JAGQCP010000024.1 coordinate 19,007, forward strand.
GCAGGAGCTCTCCCAGCTCGCCTGCCGCGACCGGGCTGGCAACGTGCGCTGTTATCCCTTGGTGCAGACCCACCAGCACCAGCAGGTATGCGACTGGGTGCTGGCGCCGGCCTCAGTGCCCCATGCGGTGCAGGCCTATGCCCGCAATATCGCCGCTTCCCTGCTCACGGCAATCAATTACGTGGGCGTGATCTCCATTGAGCTTTTTTATGGGCCGAGCGGTCTGCAGGTTAATGAAATCGCCCCCCGCACCCACAATTCCGGCCATTTCACGATCGAGGCAGCCCATACCAGCCAGTTCGAGCAGCAGGTGAGGATCGTTGCTGGCCTGCCGATGGGGTCTGTCGAGTTCCAGGTGCCGGGGGCACTGATGGTGAATCTGTTGGGCTTTGAAAGTTCGGAAGCCGACTACCAGGCTCAGCGGGATGATCTAGCTGGCATACCGGAGGCCACGGTGCACTGGTACGGCAAGGAGGGCTCCAGCCCAGGACGCAAGCTTGGTCATGTCACCCTGCTGCTGCACGGGGTCACAGCTGGGGAACGGGCTGGCCAGGCGGAGCAGCTTTTAGAGCGGGTCAGATCCATCTGGCCCCTGCCCCCGCAAAACCCGTAATCGGCCTACACTTCCAGAGGACTGCCTTGTTGGTGACTGCCTTTTACAGTTTTCTGATCTGACTCCCTTTTCGACATGGGGGTCTGCAGCGGAAGCAACGTAAACCGGCCTCGTAGCCGGAAACGGCGCCCCGTCCTTGACCCTCTTCTGGTTCCACCAGGTCGAACACTGGGGCAAAACGGCACGGCGGTCCACCCCTTTCAAATCAACGCCTCTCGATGAGTTCGGCGGGGGCGTAGCGAACCTTCGCCAGTGAGGCGTACTTATCGCTGCTGTCGCGATAGCCAGCCGCACACACCACACAGCTGCGGTAGGGCGAGTCCGCCAAGTTGAGAATGCGGTCGTAAGCAAGGGGATCGAAGCCTTCGATGGCACAGGTGTCCACTTCGAGCAGGGCTGCAGCTGTCATGAAGGTGCCCAGGGCGATGTACACCTGGTTGCTGGCCCAGCGGTCGATCTGCTGGCTGCGAGGCCCATTGATCAGGTCGACATCGATCATCTGGCGGTAGGTGGCCAGGGCGGCTGAATCGAGGCCGCGAACGGCTGCCATCGTTTCGATTAGGCGATCGGCTTCGGCGGCGCCGATCTGGCGTTGCACCAGGAACACCACCAGGTGAGAGCAGTCGGTGATCTGGCTCTGGTTCCACGACTCGGGGCGCAGCTGCTCGCGCAGGGCGGGGTCGTTTATCTCCAGAAATTTCCAGGGCTGCAGGCCATAGCTCGATGGGCTCTGCACGAGGGCGTCCTCCAGGGCGGCCCAGGTGGTGTCGTCAATGCGGCGACTGGGGTCAAACACCTTGGTGGCGTAGCGCCAGGCCATGGCCCCATTGAGCTGCTGGGGGGAGATCGGCATGGTGGGGTGGCGACAACGGTGGAGATCAGGGGCCATTCTGGACCTTGTTACTGCCGTGGTCGGGTTCGGCCGCCAGCCTCGATGGAGTCCTTTCAGCAGGCCTTTGAAGCCCTTCTGGCCCTCGCCCCTGGCCCGGTTTTTCCTCGCGCTCGGGAGCTCTACTTGCGCAAATACTGCCTCGAGGGACGCGACGCCCAGGATCGCTTCCGCACCTTCCTGTTTGAAGAGGAGATTCAGGAATCAGAAGGGGGCACCGTGCGGGTAAGCGCCCTGAGCTTCGCGGTGGTGCATTGGCAGGCAGCCCAGAGCACCCCTCAGGAATATGCCGCCTACCTTCAGCAGCGCTGGCAGCTGCAGCCCGAAGGGCTCAGCCTTGAGCTTGAGCCCTGGTTTCGGGAGGGAGGCGCCTTTGCCCTGTTTCAGGCAACGGCGTCCTACGAGCGTTCCCCTTCCGGTGAGTTGCTGTTGGGTGGTGTCTGACCCAGCAAGCGATCTAGGCACTGCTGCAGTTGCTCGCGGCTCCAGCCGGTGACTACAAACACCTCCTGCACGCTGCTGCCGCGGCGGGCGACCAGCTTGTGGCCCCCGGTGATGGGCGCTGAAACCCGCAGCCGCATCTGACTGCTGCGGCCACGCACGCGGCTGATAACCGCCGGGGTGACGGTGTCGATGCCAGGGCAGAGCGCAAGTTGCTTGAGCAGCGGAATCAGCCCCTCCACGTAGGTGCTGTGGGTGATGACCACCCGGCCCATCAGGCCCGCTCCAAAGGAGCCATGGTCAGGCCGGCTGCTCCCAGCTGCTGGTGGTAGAGCTCAGCCTGCTCCTGGGGGCCGCACCACACCACCGCCGAACCCTCCCCGTCTATGCGGTGGGCCAGCTCCCAGGCCTTATCAGCGAGCATGCCCGGGATGATGCGCATCAGTGATTCCACCACGTGCTGAAAGGTGTTGAAGTCGTCGTCAAGCACCACCACCTTGAAATCGGGGTATGGCTGGCGCAGGCGCAGTCGCTCCTGAACGGGGCTGGCGGAGGAAAGGACCACAACCACGGACTGCAACGACGAACACCTTTAGGGCTCCAGCCTAGGTAAAGTGCCTTCAACGACTGCAAGCTGCACCATGTTGATCTCTGCGGGTTGGGCCTCATTGGCTGCTCTTTTCAGCTTTTCCATCGCCATGGTGATTTGGGGTCGTCACGGCGACAACAGCATCAAGTTCTGACCTGGCTTTGACGATCCTCTGTGCCTGAGCTGAACCTCTCCGCCTCCCAGGTGCTTTCCGCAATCGCGGTGTTGCTTCTGATGTTTGTCAGCGGAGGCGTGATCTATCTCTCCATCATCGAGTGGAGCGATCGTCGCCGTCGCAACGCCCTTCAAACCAAGCGTCGCAAGTGAGCCAAGCCGGCTCTTCGCCACCATCCCCCACTCCCTCTGGGTTAGCGGATTGGGCCTGGCAGAGCGCCGCAGAGCTGCTGGTGCCACCCCCAGCTGGACCCTCTAGCCCTTCGGCAGCCCCCGACCTAGAGGTACTTGTTGAGGCCATTGACTCGGCCCAGCCGAAGCTGCCGCTCAGTGGTGATAGCGATAAGCACGAACCGGGCAGCTGGGATCCGGCTTTGCTTGCCTCCCTCGGTCTGACCCTGCTCAGCCGCACCGCTGATGCCGAGCAGGATGAATTGCTGCGCCGCGCTGCAGACGGCCTGCGCCAACAACTAGCGGGCAACATCGTCACCTACGTGGTGAACCGCAACCTCAACGTTTCAAACCACTGCGTCAAGCACTGCAGCTTCTGCGCCTTCCGCCGCGATGCTGGCGACCCCGGCGCCTACTGGCTTAGCGAAGCCGACCTGCAGCAAAAAGCCGCCGAGGCGCTTGAGGCTGGAGCCACAGAGCTCTGCATCCAGGGTGGACTCAACCCAGCCGCCACGGTGGCAGGCAGTCAGCTGGCCTATGCCGAACGGTTGCTTGGCCTGTTGCAGCAGGCAGCACCGGGGTTGCACCTTCATGCCTTTTCGCCCCAGGAGCTGCTTTATTTCGCCCAGCACGACAGGCTGCCCCTCGATCAGGTGCTGGCGCGGCTGCAAGCGGCTGGTCTGGGATCGGTGCCGGGTACGGCGGCCGAGGTGCTTAGTGAGCAGGTGCGGCAGGTGCTCTGTCCGGAGAAACTCACGGCCAGGGAGTGGGTGGCGGTGATGCTTCAGGTGCACCAGCACGGCTTGCCTGCCACCAGCACCCTTATGGCAGGCCACATCGAGTCCCCGGCAGACCTGGTGGCTCACCTGCTCACCCTGGTGGCGGTGCAGCGCTACGCCTTGCAGCATCAGCGCCAGGGTTTCACTGAGTTTGTGCTGCTGCCTTTTGTGGGCGCCTCGGCGCCAGCTGCCCTGCGCTCCCGGGTGCAACGGGACCAGCCCGACCCTGCAGCGATGTTGCGGCTCACGGCCCAGGCCCGGCTGTTACTGGGGCCCTGGTTTCGCTTCCACCAGCCCAGCTGGGTGAAGCTCACCCTCCCTGGAGCCACCGAGGCCCTGCGCTGGGGATGCAATGACCTGGGCGGCACCTTGATGGAGGAACACATCACCACGATGGCGGGTGCCAGCGGCGGCACCCGCCAGTCCCCCCAGGCGCTTGAGGCGGCTGCCCAGCGGCTTGGCCGTCCGGTGCGGCGCCGCACCACCCTCTACGGAGCTGTGGCGTGACCCGCTTGCGCTGGACCCTCACCCTGACTGTTCTGCTGCTGCTGCTTCCCGCTGGCTTGCTGCTGCGATCCCCCCGGCCCCGGGCCGAGGGCCTGGAGCGGTTGATTGGCCAGGCTGCCCTGCTGCAGAGCTTTCCCGCCGCCCCGGAGCGACCGGTGCCAGCCCTGTGGAGCCAGCGCCTCGGCGCTGCTCAGGCGCGTCAGATTTGGCGTCAGCAGCGCCGCTTCTGGTGGCAGTTCTGGGGGCGCGATGGCGATGGTGGCGCCTTTTTGGCCTATCAGTTTCAAGCAGGAAGCCCCCTGCCTCCCCATGGAATTCGGGTTGATGACCTCGTGGTCGTGGCAGCCGATCCCCTTGCCAAGCGGCTACTGCAAGACCAGCTCAAGTTGGCCCAACGTCAGCGCCGCGGTCTGGAGCAGCGCTGTCTGCAGCGGTTGCAGCAGGAGCAAGCGGTTTTCTGGGCCCCCCTTGGCCTCGGCGTGATGGCGGGCCCTGCAGCCCCTTTGCTGCAACGCTTCCAGGAGGGATGTTTGAGTCTCGAGCTCGAGGGGGCCAACCTGGGGCTCGCTGGAGAAGCAGCTGCCGCCAGCGGCCTGCTGGCCGCCCCAGGTCGTGCGGCGCGAGCTGTTGTCCCTCCCCCCCTGCCTTCAGAGTTGCTGCTGGAGTGGCGCGGTCCTGGCCTTGAGGGCTTATTGCAGGGGCTGTTGAGCCGCCAGCTGATCCGGGAACCGCTGTCGGCTCGCTACGGCATCGGTGATGCCCAAATAACCATGCTGCGTCGTGTGCCCTTTGTCTTGCGACTGCGCCCGCTGGCCCAGGGGCCCTTCCAGACAGGTCTGGAGCTGCAGTTGGCGGTCTCAGGGGATCGGCGTCCCTGGAACCAGATGCTTGCCGGGCTGGTTGAACCGCTGGAGACCCAGGGACTCGAGGCGACTCAATCTGGCTCCAAGGCCTTAGCCGCGACGCTTTGGCGCCAGCAGGATGGGCGAGTCGTGGGAGGTTGGCGCTGGGTGCTGGCTGGTTCAGGCAGCCCCCAGCTGCTGCTGTTCCTTGGCCCCGAACCACCTGCCGGATCTCCTGCAGCAGCCACGCCTGTGCTGAGCCAGCCCGGCCTCGGCGCTTCGATGCAGTTGCGGCTGCGGCCTGCAGCGCTTGCAGAGCGTGGCTTGCTGCCGCCCGAATTGCCCAAGCCCGTCCAACTAGCAAGCCAGCTCAGCCTGACGGCAGTGCCAGCTGCTCATGGCTCAGCCCTCAGCCAGCTGACTGGGCGGCTTCAGCTGCAATCTCGGTAGGTGCCTCGGTGGCTTCCTGTTGCTGCCGTTCCCGTTTACGGCGTTCAGCAGCAACGGTTTCCGCCATTAGCTCAACGGCCTGGGCCATTTTCTCGAGGTTGGTGGCATAGAGACTTAGGTCCTTGTCGAGTCGCTCGCGCAGCAAGCCCATGGCGCCGCCCAGATCGTGGGCATAGCTGCGCATGACGGAGGCATCCAAGGCGTCTGCGCCCTGCGCCTGCTCCAACAAGCTCAGCAGGCCTACGGCCATCAACCGTGAATAGTGGAAATCGGGGCGGCGGATGCCAGCAAGAGCTGCCGCAAGGGGTTCGGGTGCGCCCGAACCCTCCTGTTCGATCCACTGCTTCACCTGCTCGACGCTGTGGCTGCCCATGGCTGCCATGGCGCTGTCACGCTGCTGGCGCAACTGGTCGGCATCGAAGCCGGAAGCGGAACAAAGGGCCTGGAGCAGGGGGAGACGCTGGGCGTCAGGGCGATAGCCCCGGGCAAAACTGTCGAACACCTGGATCAGGCCGCAGGCAAACAGGGCATCACTGCGAAAGCCGGTTTGACGGCTGAGCAGGTGCAGCTCCACAAGCAGCTCATCCACCATGCGGCGATAGAGGGGCGCGATCACGTAGGGGAAGGCGCGATGAAACTCCCGCTTGCTGTCGGCAACGGTGAGGGCTGCACTCACGCTGGATTAGGCCAAGGTTGGTCGACCTTAGCCGCCCAGGCTCAGTAGGATCGGGACCACTTGCGAATGCAGCTCCATGATCCCGATCGTGATTGAAGAGTCGGGCCGGGGTGAGCGCGCATTTGACATCTATTCCCGGCTACTGCGGGAGCGCATCATCTTCTTGGGTGAACCGGTCACTGCTGAGTCGGCCAACCGGGTTGTGGCCCAGTTGCTTTTCCTAGAGGCAGAAGATCCCGAGAAGGATGTTTTCATGTACATCAATTCTCCGGGCGGATCGGTATACGACGGTCTGGGAATATTTGACACCATGCAGCACATCAAGCCAGATGTGCAAACCGTCTGCGTGGGTCTGGCCGCTTCGATGGGTGCCTTCCTGCTTTGCGCTGGCACCAAGGGCAAGCGCAGCAGCCTCACCCACTCGCGGATCATGATCCACCAGCCCTTGGGCGGCGCCCGCGGCCAGGCCAGCGACATCCGCATTCAGGCAAACGAAATCCTCTACTTGAAGCAGAAGCTCAACCAGGAGCTCAGCGATCGCACGGGCCAAGCCCTGCCCCGCATCGAGGAAGACACCGACCGCGACTTTTTCATGTCACCCGCGGAGGCTGTTGAGTACGGCTTAATTGACAAGGTCATTGAAAAGCGACCAGTGCGTCCCGTTTGAGGGACTGGCTGGCGTTCCTGGGCTATATCTGATTAATAGGTTTTATTAAAACGAGTAGCGCAAACTCAGCTGCACCCCATGGGCTTGCAAGGCCGCCTGGGTTCCTCCGATAGGGATCGTGGTGCCTGCTGGCAGAGTCGGTCGCGACAAGCCAGCCTGACCACTGCTGGTGCGCACATCCCCAAGGTCGCTAAAGCGATAGGCCAAGTCGAGATCTAGCCGAGTATTAAGGGGAATGCTGATGCCGGCGGTGAGTAGGTAGGCCAGATCGCTGGAGCTGCCATCGGGTGTGACCGTTGCAGCATTGGCAGCGATGCCAGGGAAGCTATAGCTAACGGAGCTAAGTCTGTTGCGGGCGACACCCAGGCCGGCGCCAAGGAAAGGGCGAACCCGGCCCACTTTGGGTAGATCCACATAGGCAACCCCAAAACCGGCCACTGAGGAGGCTGAGCCAGTCACCGGCTGGTTGGCCCCAGCACGGCCCAAGAAGTTGCTTTGGCCGCTGAACTCAAGCTCTGGCCGCCAGCTGAGCAGGGCTTCGGCCCGCAACCAGCTGTTGAAGCGATATCCCGCCGCTGCATCGATCACTGCTGCTGGCTCGAAGCTGCCTGAAGCTCCAAGGGCTTGCCCGTTATTGCCAGTGCCGCACCCAAACAGGGCAGGTGGCTGCTGGCTGGAACAGTTGTCGTCACTGAAACCGTTTGCCTTTGGCCAATCGCTGCCTGCCCCCAGGCGCACATAGGGGCCGGAAGCCAGCGGTGGGTTGGCGAGATTTACATCAATATCAGGCATTCCAGTCACTCGAATCGGGCAGAGCTTGCCAGGCGTCAATTTCCAAGGCGTAGGCCGCATGACGCTGGATCGCGTCATCCATGAACAAGGCTGCCCGGATCGGAATGTCTGGGCCCGTGAATGAATGCATGGCTATGCCGGCAGTGATGGTCCGTAGAGCTGCCAATTGCAGGTCGTACCTGGCCTCTTCAAGCGAGTAATCGCAAACTCCAATCTTGAGTAGTTCTTGGTGCCAAGCAAGCAGCAGGTCTTCATGACGTCCAAGCCGCTGAGCCTGGGGCGTGCTGCCGCCAATCAAAAAGGCGATATCAATAGCGGCTAAACTACGGCTCGCCCAGGACCAATCAATTATCACTGACTCTGGATCTTCTACAGTATTGCCGAATAGCAAATTGTCGGCGCGCAGATCACCATGGACGAGGGTCCAAGGTCTGTCATTGAGAGCCTTGTCAATGTCAGAGCTTTGCTCCAGTACCGCGCGATATAACCGGCAAACATCCGTGCCGAAGCGTACGCCGTAGGTGGCAAAGAAATCATCAACGATTTCGGCTTTGGGGTCTGCAAACCAGAAGCCATGGTTTGGTAACCAGCTGTGTTGGTTCAAGGAAGGATCAAGCCAGAATTCAGCGTGGATAGCTGCCATGCGTTGAATCGTGGCCAAAGTTTCCTGGTAGCTGAGGCCGATGACTTGATCACCTGAACGTAGGTGGGTTAGATCTTCGATCAGCAACCAATATGGCTCAGAGGAATTGCTTGCAAAGACTGAGGGTTTGTGATTTTCTAATCTTGGCGTGCAGTGAGTGTAAACACCCACCTCACGACCAAAGGCATTATTCAGTCGGCTGAACTCATTGAAGTCCTTATTGGAGGTTTCACTTTTGAGAATTACGCTTGCTGGCCCTTCTTCAGGTGGATCACAGCTCAGCTCCAGGCGCCAAGTGGTCGATTGAAACCCCCTGCCCTCCCCCAGCAGCTTCGCTTCCAGGCTTTTGACATTGGTGCCGAGAGCTTCGCCGATCCACTGCGGTTCGGGCTGCTTTACCAGCATTTCAGGGGGATCGATGGCTGCCATACCAAGAAGTCCAATTGAGTGCGTGGTTTTGAACTTTAGTTGGGTTGGCGCCGTTTTCCTTAAGTGCCGGCCAGGCAGCAGAGGAGCAGGCAGCTTCGAACACGGGTTGGTTGACGGATCGGACAAGCGCGGCCAAGTTGGGGCGCACTTCAGAACTGCCGTATGTACGCCACCCTGCGCGAATACGAGGGAATTAAGGATCCAGCTCAGGCCACCCAGCCCTTGCTTGATGGGCTGCTAGCTGAAATGCGAGCACTGCCAGGTTTTATTGCTTACTACTTCGTGGACGTGGGTGAGGCCGGTGACCGGATGATCTCCCTCAGCGTGTTTGAGAGCAGTGAGGCAGCTGAGGAGTCGAATCGCGTGGCGGCGGGCTGGGTGGCTCGCTGGCTAGCGGAGCACCCACAAAGTGCACCCACGGCGAGTCGCGTAGATGCCGGTCCTGTGATGGCTAGTGCTACTGCTTGATCAGCCGGCCAGCAGGGGCGAGAAGCGCTCCTTCTCTGGAATTGCCGTGAATTCGGCCACGATGGCGCGGAATTCTTCGCCATCGAGGCTCTCTTTCTCGATCAGTAGCTCCACTACCCGATCCATGCAGGCGCGGTGCTCTGCCACCAACTTGACCGTGTCTGCATAGCAGCTGTGCACCATCTGGCGCACGGCATCATCGATCTTGCTGGCAAGGCGATCGGAGCCATCGCTGCGGGTCATCAGGTCGCGGCCCAGGAAAACCTCCTGGTTGCCTGCTTCAAAGGAGACCTGGCCTAGATCGCTCATGCCAAACCGGGTGACCATTTGGCGGGCAATCGAGGCGACCTGCTGGATGTCACCACCTGCACCAGTTGTGACCTCTGCGTGGCCGAAGACCACATCCTCGGCAGCCCGCCCGCCGAGGGCACCCATGATGCGAGCTCGGAGCTGGGCCCGGCTCACCAACATCTGCTCCTCGTCGGGGGAGAACCAGGTAAGTCCTTGGGCCTGCCCCCGTGGGATCAGGGTGACCTTCTGAACGGGGTCATGGGCCTGGACCAGTGTGCCCACAAGGGCATGGCCAACCTCGTGATATGCGATCAGGCGCTTGCTGCGCCCATCGGTGAGCGGCTTGCCCTCCATGCCGGCAATGATCCGATCGACGGCATCATCAATTTCGGCAAGTGAAGTTGCCTCCTTGCGGCGCCGGGCCGTGAGGATTGCCGCTTCATTGAGCAGATTGGCGAGATCGGCGCCGGAGAATCCTGGGGTACGGCGAGCAATCATTTCCAGGCTCACATCATCGGCCAGCTTTTTATCGCGGCTGTGCACCTTGAGCACAGACAGCCTCCCTTTGATGTCTGGCACATCAACTTGAACCTGGCGATCGAAACGACCTGGGCGCAGCAGGGCTGAATCGAGCACATCGGCTCGGTTTGTTGCGGCAATGATGATGATGCCGCTATTGCCTTCAAAGCCGTCCATCTCGGTGAGCAGCTGGTTGAGGGTTTGCTCCCTCTCGTCGTTACCGCCGCCGACACCAGCACCACGCTGGCGTCCCACCGCATCGATTTCGTCGATGAAGATCAAACAAGGGCTGTTTTCCTTAGCCCGCTTGAACAGGTCGCGAACCCGGCTGGCGCCCACGCCAACAAACATTTCAACGAATTCAGATCCTGAAAGCGAGAAGAAGGGAACTCCTGCTTCACCAGCAATTGCCTTAGCAAGCAGGGTTTTGCCGGTACCGGGAGGTCCTACCAGCAGCACACCTTTGGGAATCTTGGCGCCAACTGAAGTGAAGCGCTCGGGGGTTTTTAGGAAGGTGACAACCTCTTGGAGGTCCTGCTTGGCCTCTTCAACACCAGCCACGTCGTCAAATTTGACGCCTGTTTCAGCTTCCATTGCGAAACGGGCTTTGGTTTTGCCGAATTGCATCGCCTGACCGGGGCCCCCGGGCATGCCATTGCCGCGGCGTGAAAGGAAGATCAGCGAACCGATCAGCAGCAATGGGAAGAGCAGATTGCCGAGCAATCCAAGAGCTGGTGGAGCGGTTTTGGGTGGATGGATATCGAAGCTGATGCCCTGCTCTTTGAGCTTGTTGACCAGCTCTGGAGCAACACCGGGCAGGTCTACGCGCAGACGCTGCACCCGATTGTCGAGGTCAGGATCCACAGCCTCGATAACTGCACTGCGACCGCCGTCGAAGATATCGACCGCCGTTACCCGGCCCGCGTCGACGTAATCGAGGAAGCGGCCGTAGCTCATGCGGGCTACGGCCGCATTGCGGGGAGCAACCGTGGCGCCTTCGGGTTTGAAACGGGCCGTGCCGCCGTTACCAAGCAGCTGCCAGCCGAGGAATGCGACCACTGCAAGGGGCAGCAGCCAGAGGGCAATCAGACGCCAGCGCTGGTTCATAGCTGAGACACTTTGTTGACAAGTGTAACGGCGCCAGGCCCCCTCCCCGAGCCGAGCTTCAGCTAGCCGTTGCCCAGGGCAGCACTTCGAATTGGGCCGCTTGAGCTGGTAGGGACGGTGGATCGTTGATCAGATCGCCGGAGTTAACGGTCTCCACCAATTCGGGCCCACCGCGGCCGTGGGTCCAGATCTTCACCACGCTGCTTGGTGGGCACTGGAAGCTGAGCAGCTCGAAGGGAAACACCACTCGTTCGAGGAAGAACTGCTCGGGACCGATGCAGCGCAGGATCACCATCCGATCGCTGGTATTGCGGTAACTGCATGCCAATTGGGCCACGACTGAATCCCGATTTCTCCACCCATAAAGCCACTGGCTTGAGTGCGGGTTTAGTGACGGACGCCACTGTTTTCGGTTTTTAATGGTTTTTCCTGGTTTCGTCCTGTCGCTGCCGGCTCACCAGACCGGTTCAAAGGCTGCGCAAGGCAACGATTGGGTCGAGGCGCGCAGCCCGGCGGGCGGGCACTACGCCGAAGAAAAGGCCAATCGAACCGGATAGCCCCACCGTGACCAGCACCGTGGCCGCCCCAATCGATGCCGGTAGGGGTGTCAGAACGCCGACCACAGCCACCGTGCCAATGCCCACGGCGCTGCCGATCACGCCCCCCAGGCTGGCCAGCACCAGCGACTCCACCAGAAACTGCAGCAGCACATCGCCGCTGCGGGCGCCGAGGGCTTTGCGCAGGCCGATCTCCTCGGTGCGCTCACTTACCGACACCAACATGATGTTCATGATGCCGATGCCGCCAACCAGCAGCGACACGGCGCCGATGGCAGCCAGCATCAAGGTGAGGCCACCAGTGATCGTGCTCACAATCGTGAGGGCATCTTTCTGGGAGCGCACGGCAAAATCGTCTTCCCGCAGGATCCGGTGCCGCTGGCGCAGCAGGTTGGTTATCTGAAAGCTCGCGGCCCCCGTGCTCTGCTCGTCGCGGGCTTCGACGCTGATGAAATTAAGACTGACCCCGTAGGTGGGGTCGCGTCCTGAAAGCTTGCTCACCATGGTGCTGAGTGGCACATAGGCGTTCTCGTCTTGGTTTTGACCAAATACGGCGCCCTTGGGTTCAAGAACGCCTATCACTTCGAACAGCTGGTTGCGAATACGCAGCTGGCGCCCCACTGGCGCCTTGCCTGGAAACATCTTTGTGCCCAAGTCGGGCCCCACCACGGTGACATTGCGAGCGCCGTTGAGATCGCTGGCGGTGAAGAAGCGCCCCTGGGCAATCTCAAATTGACGAACCGGCAGAAACTCCGGTGTAACACCGAAAATTGACGTGCTGCTGCTCAGGCCCCCCGCCTGAACCACCCCGCTCAAGGTGATCTGGGGGGCTATTCGCTTGACGCTTGGTACCTGCTCGCCGATAGCGACTGCGTCTTCAAGCACGAGGTTTTTAGGGAAGTCGATGCCCTGGCGCCGGGTGTCGTTGCTGCCAGGCACTACAAACAGCACGTTGGCGCCGAGATTGCTTAGCTGCCCTTCGGCCAGGTTCTGGGCGCCTCGCCCCACCCCCACCAAGGTGATCACGGAGGCATTGCCGATGACGATGCCGAGCATGGTCAGCAAACTGCGCAGCCGATTGGAGCGCAGGGTGCTCAGGGCCATGCCGACGGTTTCCCGCATGGGGAGCTTGGTTGGCATGGCTGCGGTGGGGGCGGCTGGCCTTAAACGATGGCTGGTCTGTCGTCAGCGTCGTGGCTGCGGGCGCCCCGATGCACCTCGCCGCGCTGCAGATCCAGGGTCACAATTTCCCCCTGACGCAGGTTTGCGATCGCGTTACAGACACCCACAATCGTTGGTACGCCAGTGCGCTCGGCGATCAAGGCGGCATGGCTCTCGAGGCCACCGGCTTCCGTAACTACCCCTTTGGCTTTGCGAATCGCCTCGACGTAATCGGCGCAGGTTTCATGCACCACCAGTATTTCGCCAGATTGGATTGCCGCCGCTGCCTCTGGACTATCAACCAGGCGAACTCGACCGCTCACGGATCCAGTGCCGACGCCGGTTCCCTTAGAGAGCACTGCGGAGACGATGCCCACCTTGATGAAGTCGGTGGAGCCGCTGATTCCCGAGAGGGTGCCGGCTGTTTGAACGACTAGGTCACCATCGCGAAGAAAGCCCAGCTCGCGTGCCATGCCCATGGCCAGGCTGAAGGTGCTGGTGGAGGAGCTCTGCTCCTCCACTACCAAGGGGTTGACGCCCCAGCAAAGCTGCAGCTGCCGGGCCACATTCACCTCGCTGGTGATCGCCAAAATTGGGGTACTGGGGCGGAACTTGCTGACATTGCGAGCCGTAGAGCCCCCCTTGGTGAGCGGCAAAATTGCGGCCGCATTCAGCTGGCGAGCAATGCTGCTCACCGCCTGGCAGATGGCATTGGGGATGGTGGTTGCCATGTGGCTATCGAGCACCCGGCGGGGGTAATCCCGCTCGATGCGCCGGGCGATTATGGCCATGGTGGCCACCGCTTCCACGGGGAAATCGCCCACAGCGCTCTCATTGGAGAGCATCACGGCATCGGTGCCATCAAGGATGGCGTTGGCTACGTCGCTCACCTCGGCCCGGGTTGGCCTGGGGCAGCTCACCATTGAATCGAGCATCTGGGTGGCAGTGATCACCGGGATGCCGAGACTGTTGGCCTTGCGAATCAGCTCCTTCTGCAACAGGGGAACTTCTTCGGCGGGCATCTCAACGCCAAGGTCGCCCCGAGCCACCATCACCCCGTCGCAGAGGGGCAGGATGTCGTCGATCTGATCGATGGCCTCGAACTTTTCGATCTTGGCCACCACGGGGGTTTCGTGGCCATGGCTGCGGATCAGTTCGCGGATCTCGCGCATGTCTGAGGGGTTGCGCACAAAGCTGAGGGCCACCCAATCAACCCCCTGCTTCAGCCCAAAGGCCAGATCAATGCGGTCTTTCTCGGTGAGGGCACGGATAGAGAGCTGCACATCGGGAAAATTCACCCCCTTGTTGTTTGAGAGCACTCCACCAACGGTGACGCTGCAGAACAGGGTCTGCTCGGGCTTGTCGACGCTGTCGACCACCATCTCCACCCGACCGTCATCCAGCAGGATGCGACTGCCTGGCACCACCTCATCTGCCAGAGATGCGTAGGTGACGGTGGCAATCTTCTGATTGCAGGCCACATTCCTGGATGTGAGGGTGAAGTGATCGCCCTTGGCCAGGGTGATCGGCCCATCGGCAAAGCGGCCCAAACGAATTTTGGGACCCTGTAGGTCTTGAAGGATGCCGAGCTCAATGCCCAGCTCCTTTGACACCTGGCGAATCGTGGCGATGCGAGCCGCATGCTCGCTGTGGTCGCCGTGAGAAAAATTGAGTCGGAAAGTAGTGGCGCCGGCGGCAACCAACTCGCGCAGACGTTCGGCGGATTCCGTGGCAGGCCCGATCGTGGCCACGATCTTGGTGCGACGCATGAGATCGGGCTGGGGCATGAAACGCCAACAGACGACTGGAAACTACCATCCAGGCCTGCAATGGGCTGTCGTTAGTGGATTTTCAGCATTACCAAGAGGGTTGCCGCGCCACGGCCCGCTACCCAGATGCCGGCGCCAACCCCATCTATCCCACCCTGGGGCTGTGCGGTGAGGCTGGCGAGGTGGCCGACAAGGTCAAAAAAGTGCTGCGCGACCGTCAGGGCAATTTTTCGCCTGAGGTGATTGCAGACCTGCAGCTCGAGCTTGGTGATGTGCTCTGGTACGTGGCCCAGCTCGCTACAGAACTTGGCCTGGAGCTAGAGCAAATTGCCCAGGCCAACCTCGACAAACTGGCCAGCCGCGCCGCCCGTAACGTGATTGGAGGCAGTGGTGACAGGCGTTGAGTAAGCAAGGTTTTGAGCTTGGGCCACGGCATGAGCTCGCAAAGTGGCTGGCGCGGTTGCTCGCTCTCCTAGTCATTGGTGCGCTGGTGCTGCCAGCTCCTGCCTGGGCAGCAGATCTCCAGGTATCTGAGCTGAGCATCGAACCCTGCCCCGCCGAGGACATCGGTGCCCAGCCAGAATTGCGGCGCCCGGCTGGTGCCAGCTGCTACGCCCTGCGCGGCAGCGTGGTGAATCCCACCCGCAAGCCCGTTGTTGACACCGACGTATTTGCCCTGATCGTTGATTCAAGTGGCGAGCCGGTGCTGCAAAACCGCACCCGGGTGGGTTCGATCGGTGATGTGCCACCTGGCACCTCTGCCTTTGCCCTGCGCCTATCGGTGCCGGCTGGCACCCCTGGACCACTCAGCTTCCGCAATGTCAAGGCAAGGGGTTTCAGCGCTCCTGTGCGCAGCCGTGCTGGTGTGGATGACGAGCTGCTGCCCCTTGAACAGGCATTAGCTGATCAGTAACCAGCTCCGAGCACCGAAACGCTGGCGCCTTCGAGCAGGCTCTGCACCAGTTGCAGGGCAATGAAGGCCACGATCGCCGAAAGGTCCAGGCCGCCTAGGGGCGGAATCAGGCCGCGGAAGGCATTCAGGTAGGGATCGGTGATCGAGCTCACCGTCGAAAGCACGGGGTTGCTCCAGTCGAGATTGGGAAACCAGCTCAGCAACACCCGCACTAGCAACACCAGGGTGTAGATGCTGAGGGTCTGGGCCAGAACCTGCAGCAGGAAACTCAGGGCGTCCATGGAATTTTGTTAGTGGGCCAACTCTAGGCAGCTTGCTTCCAGAGGTCAGCCTCAGCTTTGATGGCGAAGGTGCGGTGGAACTTCTCGCTGAGGGTGAGCCAGTAGGAGCGGCCCTCGCTTTGGCGCTTGCGCTCGATGAAATTTTGGGCCAGTAGCTCCTTGACGTGGTCGTAGGCGCCGGAGCCGCGCAACTCGACTAGATCCGATTGCAAGATCCGCTTTTTTAAGGCAATCGTGGCCAGGGTGCGTAGGGCGGCCGTGGATAGGTCCACGGGCAGGAGGTTTTGAACCAGGTCGGCCAGCCCATCGCGCAGCTGCAGGCTGTAGCGGTTGCCCTCCTGGCGCACTTCCAAGGCCGTATCCCGGTGGGCGTAGTCGGTGATCAAGGTGATCAAGCCAAGCTCCGCTTCCTCTCGGCTAACCGCAGCGATCTCAGCCAGCTCTGCCAGGCTGAGGGGCCGGCCTTTCAAGTAGAGGATCGCCTCCATCCGGGCGGGCAGGGATAGGCCCTGAATCAGCCCCGTGCTTTGCATGGCCGCAGGTTACCGCAGCTTTTTTGGCTCATGCCAGGGCTGGCAGGGGCGCTGAGCTGGGGCCTAAAAACAGTTTGTAGGCAGGGTTGGCCGATTCGTCCCAGTGCTGATAGCCCAGGCCATCGAGGAACTCCTGCCAGGCGGGTCTGTCAGCGCGAGGCACCTGCACCCCCACCACGATCCGCCCCACGTCGGCGCCGTGGTTGCGGTAGTGAAAGATGCTGATGTTCCAGTTTGCGTGTAAGGCGTTTACGAACGCCATCAGGGCGCCTGGTTTTTCGGGGAACTCGAAGCGATAGAGCAGCTCTTCGCCATGAGCGAGAGCCGGGCCGGCGCTGGCGGGCAGGCGGCCGCCCACCATGTGACGCAGGTGCAGCTTGGCCAGCTCGTTGTTGGAGAGGTCGAGGCAGGGGAAGCCGGCGTTCTGCACGTCGTTGATCAGTTGCTGCTCGTCGGCTGTGCCACTGGTTTGCACCCCTACAAAAATGTGAGCAACCCTGGGATCGGCAAGCCGGTAGCTGAACTCGCTGAGGCTGCGCTGGCCCAGCACGCCACAGAAGCGCCGCAGGCTGCCGGTCTGCTCGGGGATTTCCACCGCCAGCATCGCTTCGCGGTCTTCGCCGATCTCAGTGCGCTCGGCCACGAAGCGCAGCCGGTCGAAGTTCATGTTGGCGCCGCAGGCAACCGCCACCAAGGTTTGGCCGTGCAAGCCCTGTTGCACCACATCGCGCTTCATGCCTGCTACGGCGAGGGCGCCGGCTGGCTCCAGGATCGATCTCGTGTCTTCGAACACGTCCTTGATGGCCGCGCAGATGGCGTCGGTGTCGACTGTCACCATGCGATCCACCGTTTGCTTCGCCAATTCAAAAGTGAGCTCACCGACGCGGCGCACCGCCACGCCATCGGCGAAAAGGCCCACCTGCTCAAGCTGCACCCGCTCCCCGGCGGCTAGGGAGCGGGTCATGGCATCGGCGTCCACCGGCTCAACGCCAACGATCTGAACTTGGGGCCAGAGGGTTTTGACGTAGGCCCCAATGCCAGCGATTAAACCGCCACCGCCTACGGCCACATAAATAACGTCAGGCGGCGAGGAGCACTGGCGCAGGATCTCCAACCCGATCGTGCCTTGACCGGCGATCACATCGGGATCGTCAAAGGGATGGATGAAGCTGAGCCCCCGCTCAAGGCCCAGGCGCGTGGCTTCCGTGCAAGCGGCGTCGTAGTTGTCGCCATGCAGCACCACCTCGGCGCCCCGGGCCGCCACCGCTTTCACCTTCATCTCCGGTGTGGTGACAGGCATCACAATCACGGCCCTGCAGCCCAACTTCTGGGCGGCTAGCGCCACTCCCTGGGCATGGTTGCCGGCGCTGGCGGCGATCACGCCCCTCTCCAGCTCGGCAGGCGAGAGGCCGGCCATTTTGTTGTAGGCGCCGCGCAGCTTGAAGCTGAACACGGGCTGCAGATCCTCACGCTTCAGCAGCACCCGGTTGTGCAGGCGCGCCGAGAGATTTGGCGCAGGATCGAGTGGCGACTCAATGGCCACGTCGTAGACCCGCGCCCGCAGGATCCGTTGCAGATAGCTCTCAGGGGCCTCGCTCATCCCACCAGTGTCGCAATCCGCACCCCTGGGCGGAAGCCAAGGCCTAGATTGCACCCCACCTCCAGGGTTGTGCATGCATCTCAGCGAGCTGAGTCACCCGAATCAGCTGCACGGCCTGAGCACGGCAGAGCTTGAAGCCATTGCCCGCCAGATTCGTGAGCGCCATCTGGAGGTGGTGAGCACCAGCGGCGGGCACCTAGGCCCTGGGCTGGGAGTGGTGGAGCTGACCCTCGCCCTCTATCAAACCCTCGATCTCGACCACGACAAAGTGGTGTGGGACGTGGGTCACCAGGCATATCCCCACAAGTTGATAACTGGCCGTTACAAGGATTTCGACAGCCTGCGCCAGAAGAACGGGGTGGCCGGCTATCTCAAGCGCAGCGAGAGCCGTTTTGACCATTTCGGTGCCGGACACGCCAGCACCTCGATTTCGGCGGCCCTAGGCATGGCCTTGGCCCGCGATCGCCGCGTGGAAGACTTCAAATGTGTGGCGGTGATCGGCGATGGCGCCCTCACTGGTGGCATGGCTCTAGAGGCGATTAACCACGCCGGCCACCTGCCGAAAACCAAGCTGCTGGTAGTGCTGAACGACAACGACATGTCTATCAGCCCTCCGGTGGGGGCCCTTTCCACCTACCTCAACCGCATGCGGCTGAGCCCACCCCTGCAATTTCTACAGGGCAATGCCGAGGAGGCGATCAAGCAACTGCCCTTCCTGCACGGTGAGCTGCCCAACGAGCTCAAGACGCTCAAAGAGAGCATGAAGCGTTTGGCGGTGCCCAAGGTGGGTGCGGTGTTTGAGGAGCTGGGCTTCACCTACATCGGCCCCATCGATGGCCACGACATCGCCGGCATGGTGCGCACCTTTGAACAGGCCCACCGCACCGAGGGGCCTGTGCTGGTGCATGTGGCCACCACCAAGGGCAAGGGCTACGCCTACGCCGAGGCCGATCAGGTGGGCTATCACGCCCAGAGCGCCTTTGATCTGGCCACTGGCAAGGCCTATCCCTCCAGCAAGCCGAAGCCGCCCAGCTACAGCAAGGTGTTTGGCCAGACACTGGTGAAGCTCTGCGAACAGGACCCCACCGTGGTGGGTATTACCGCTGCCATGGCCACCGGCACCGGCCTTGATCTGCTGGAGAAGGCCCTACCCAATCAATATTTTGATGTGGGCATCGCCGAGCAGCACGCTGTGACCATGGCGGCTGGCATGGCCTGCGAAGGGCTCAAGCCAGTGCTGGCGATTTACAGCACCTTCCTGCAGCGCGCCTACGACCAGTTGATTCACGACGTCGGCATCCAGAACCTGCCGGTCACTTTTGTGCTGGATCGGGCCGGCATCGTTGGCGCCGACGGCCCTACCCACCAGGGGCAATACGACATCAGCTACTTCCGCGCTGTCCCCAATTTCACGGTGATGGCCCCCAAGGATGAGGCTGAGCTACAGCGCATGCTGGTGACCTCAATTCACCACAGCGGCCCCTGCGCCCTGCGCATTCCCCGCGGCGAAGGCGAGGGGGTGCCTCTGGCAGAAGAGGGTTTTGAACCCTTAGAGATCGGCAGGGGCGAGCTGCTCACCGACGGCGACGACCTGCTGATCGTGGCCTATGGCGCCATGGTGGCTCCGGCGATGGCTACGGCCGGACTGCTGCAGGAAAAGGGTCTGCGGGCGGCCGTGATCAATGCCCGCTTCCTGCGGCCCCTAGATGAGGCCTTGATTCTTCCCATGGCCAAGCGCATCGGCAAGGTGGTGACCATGGAGGAGGGCGCCCTCCCTGGTGGCTTCGGTGCCGCCGTGGTGGAAACCCTCAGCGACCACGACGTGCTGGTGCCCGTGTTGCGCATCGGCATCCCCGATGTGCTCGTGGACCACGCCAGCCCGGAGCAGAGCAAGCAGAGCCTCGGTCTCACCCCGCCCCAGATGGCGGAGCGGATCATCAGCCGTTTTGGTGCTCCCCTTCAAAGCAGTCTCCCTGCTGCAGCTGCGCCCGTTGCTGTCTGAACCGGAGCCCTACGACTGCGAGGTGCTTGTGGTGGGTGCTGGCCCTTCGGGTGCTGAGCTAGCCCGCCTACTTGCCCAGGCTGGGGTTGATGTGCTGTTGGTTGATCGGCTTAAGAATTTGGGGCAGGCGGCTTTTAGTAGTGCGGCCCTGCCGCTTGAGACCCTCGATCGCTTTGGCATACCCGCTCACGTTGTGGCGGCGCGCTGGAGTGGCTGGCAGCTGGTGGGACCAGGCGAGCAGCGGCGGCTGTGGAGCGCAGAGCAACCCCTCGGCGCCGTGCTCGATTTTGGCGCCCTGCGCCAGTGGCTAGCTGGCCAGGCCCAGGCCTGGGGCGCCCGCCTGCAGCTCGGCGTTACGGCTATTGGCTGGCATCAAGATGGCGCTGGCGTTTGCACCGTGGTGCGCGATGGCGCTGCTGGTCGCCGCTTGCTGCGCAGCCGCTGGCTGGTGGATGCCAGCGGCGAGGGCCGAGCCTTGATTGGCGAGCAGGCAAAGCTGGCCGATCCGCTGGTGGCCGGCCTGGGGGTGGAATGGTTGTTGCAGGTGCATCCCGAGCAGTACCGGTCCTGGGCAGACCGGCTCAGTTTTTTCCTTGGCAGCGACTGGGTGCGGCAGGGTTACGGCTGGGTATTTCCGATGGCACCTGGCCAGCTCAAGGTGGGGGTGTGCCGCTTGGCCGATCCCAGCCGTGCCCAGCCAGCGCTGGCTCTGGAGCTGGGCGCCCTGGTGCAGCGCTGCGGCCTAGGCCAAACCGAGGTGCTCGATCGCCATGGGGGCCGCATTCGCAGCACGGTCCGCCGCCATGAACCACACCGGCTGGGCAGGTTGATCGGCCTAGGTGACGCGGTGAGCACGGCCAACCTGCTGGGTGGGGAGGGCATCCGCCACGCCCTAGCCAGTGCCAGGGTGCTGGCACCGCTGCTGCTGGAGGCCCTGGCCAAGCCAGCTGGCTTGGCCGTCCTAGACCAATACCAGATCCTGCTAAGGCGGGAGTTGGGCTGGCGCTGGAGCCTGAGTGGTCGCCTAGCTAGGCGCACCTGGCTAGGACTGGCTGATGCCAGGGCCGATGCGCGCCTGGAGCGCCTGCTGGCTGGTTTGCAAACCCGGCGGGCGGAGGATCTCTCCGCCCTGTTGTTTGACTACCGCTTTGAGCACTACGGGCTTAAAGCGCTGCCCTACTTGCTGGGTTGGCGCTGAGCCCTGAGGGTGGAACCCAGGTTTTCAGACCACGCCGCGGGAGGCCATGCCAAGGATGGCGCCCATGCCGAGGATGTGGCCGAGGCTCAAGGTGCCGAGCATGGCGCCGTGGCTGAAACCGCCAAATAGGCCGGGGCTGGGCAGCTTCAGACCAACGTTTTGATGTTGGATCGTGGCCTTGCCAATGGCGATGGCGATCACGTTGCAGACAATCATCACCAACGCCACCTTGGGTGACCAGGTGATGGTGGCGGGGGCAAGGGCCAGGAGGGGAGCGATCATGGAGCAGGTGCCAACGCCCCATCTTCCGGGCAGCACCGCCTATGGATGACCCGGCTTAAGACTTGTTCATTGCCTGCTGCCGCAGCCGGGTGACTACGCCATCGCGCTTGAGCCTGCCAAGCGCTTCATTGATCCGGGTTTCCAGGTCTTCGCTGATGCCTGGTGAGAGGGCGAATGCCTGGGATTGGGGGTTGAGGTTGCGCAGCGCCAACCCGTAGAGCTTGTGGGGCAGTTGCTGCAGCAAAAAGTCGAGCTGGATGTCGTCGGCGAGCACCGCATCCACGGCATCAGCAGCCAGCAGGCTGTCGGCACGGATCACCTGATCGAGCTCGCGCAGCTGAATCGGTGGCTGCAGGC
The DNA here is from genome assembly GCF_024346255.1 of Cyanobium sp. BA5m-10. Taxonomy (NCBI): domain Bacteria; kingdom Bacillati; phylum Cyanobacteriota; class Cyanophyceae; order Synechococcales; family Prochlorococcaceae; genus Cyanobium; species Cyanobium sp. BA5m-10. The sequence continues at coordinate 40,707 of NZ_JAGQCP010000024.1, forward strand.
CGGAGTCGTTGAGTCTTTGCAGTAGGTCGTCGCTGACGGTGCCACGCCGCACGGCAACCCGCTGGCCGGCGAGATCGTTGACGCTGCGGATGTTGTGGCTCGCCAATTCCTGGTTGCCCCGCACGACGTTCAAGGTGACGTAGCTGACCAGCAGCGAGGCCGTGATGATCCGCACCAAGTAGGCCATAAAGACAAAGGTGTGGCCCCGTGTACTAACAACCACGGTGTTTGTGCCAGGGCCGGTGGCTAGCACCTGAAAGATCAGGGCGAAGGCGCGTCGCGGCCCGATCTCCCAGCTGCTGGGTTTGCTGCCGTTGCGCTCCACCTGCCAGACAGCCACGCTCAACAGGCCTATCAGCACCACGTAGGCCACCAGCAGCCTGATCAGATCAGGTGCCAGCAGGCTGCGCAGCAGGGAACTGCCGAGCTCCAGCTGGTTGCGTTTGACCATCACCCCCAAGCCCGATTCCTGAAAGGGCAGGCTGAAGCGGTTCTGACGGATGCGTTCTGGTGAGATGGTGATGCAGCCGATCGCAACGTCCACTTCGTTGCGCTTGGTGGCCGCCAGGAGCTCGGTTGTGTTGTCTGCTGGCACAAGTACATAGGGGATCTGCTCCTGGTCGGCGACCTGTTGCCACAGTTCCACGGCCATGCCACTCCAGCTGCCCCGCTGGCGATAGGAGCAGGGCTGGGAGCCATCCGCTACGCCGACTCTCAATACGGGTGCAGCCTGGCTCGGCCCAGCGGCCAGGCTGACGGCGATCGCCAGAAGCCAGAGCATCAGGATCGGGGCGGTTGGGCCGTGATTACGGCGCCAATGCCGCTGAAGCCCAGCACCACCAGCAGGTTGGAGATCGTGAGCAGCGATTCAGCTCCCCCATGCAAGGAATCCACATTGGCCAGCAGCTCGCCGTAGCGCAGTTGGGCCACGATGGCGGCGGCAATCGTGACGGCCACAAACACCAGGGTGAATTGAAAGCCCCGCAGGGCCAGCTTTGGGAACCCCTCAATCCGCCCTGCCCACCAAAGGAAGGCCAGATAGGGGAGTAGCGACAACACGAACAAAGGCGTGGGGTCGATGCCGGCAAGCCAGCCGAGGGGGCCGCTCATGGCGTCGTCTGCCGCTGCTGGCGCAGCAGGTTCCAGGCTGCTAGGGCTAGGGCGGCGTTGCCAATGGTGGTGAGGCCCGCCTGAAACACCACCAGGCCCTGCAGGTTTGGGCTGTTGTCAAATAGATGCCAGGTGCAGGCAGCCATGGCGCTTACCAAGGCCGGCAACATTGCCAGGCTCAACCAACGCCAACCGCCCTCCCGGCGCGCCACACCCAGGCGCTGCACGGCCACCATCGCTACCACCCACTCGAGCACCGAGGTGACGTGAATCCACCAGGTGGGTAGGGAGAGGGAATGCATTGACTGATCTTGACAGGGTGAGAAGCTGTGCGTCTGATACCTGGTTTAGGTGCGCGTGATCAGGCCGGCCAAGACGGATCAGTCAGCGCAGCGGCTGTTGCTTTGCGGCTATTACGGCGAGCACAACTTGGGCGACGACGCCCTGCTGGAGGTGTTGCTGGCCCAGTTGCCAGCTGGCTGTATCGCCACGGTTACGGCCCACGACGGTGCCCTCGTGCGGGAGCGCTTCGGGGTTGATACGGTGGCGCGCCGCAGCTTGCCCCTGGTGCTCAAGGCGCTGCGGCACTGTGATGCCTTGGTGCTTGGCGGCGGCAGCCTGTTGCAGGATTCCACCAGTTTCAAGAGCCTGCTCTATTACGCAGCTCTGATTGGGGCCGCCCGCTTGCAGGCCAAGCCTGTGCTGCTTTGGGGCCAGGGGCTGGGACCCCTGCAGCGGAGGCGCAGCCGATTGCTGGTGGGCCGCCTGCTGCGATTGGCAACGGCTGTGAGCTGGCGCGACCCGGAGTCGGCGGCCCTGGCCAGGAGCCTGGGGCGTGATGGACCCGTGGGCAGCGATCCGGTCTGGGGCCTACCTCCCCAGCAATGGCGGGGTAGGGGCGGCCCCTTGGTGCTTTGCTTCCGCCCCACCCGCCAGTTGCAGGGTTCAGCTTGGAGGCCCTATCTGGCAGCCCTGGATCAGTTGGCCGCCAGCCACGAGCGGGAGGTGATCTGGCTGCCTTTCCACGCCAACCAGGACCGGGGCCTGCTGGAGCAGCTGCGCCGCGAGCAGCTGCTGCCGCCAGGGCTGGCAGCCCGCAGTCGGGAGGTGCTGGCTGAGCGGCCCCAGGAGGCGATGGCCATATGCAGCGGCGCTGGCTTGGTGGTGGCGATGCGGCTGCACGGCCTGATCCTGGCGGCCCTCTCCGGCGCGCCCTGCGCCGCCCTCAGCTACGACCCCAAGGTGGCAGCCGCCGCCGCCAACCTGGGCTGCCCCTGTCAAAATCTGGATATTGCGCCCGGCCCTGGGCTGCTGGCCAGCTGGGATAGGTCGCTCGACATCCCGCCACCCGCTTCAAGGCTGCTGGAGCTGCGTCAGCAGAGCGAAGTACACCAGCAAGTATTTGCATGTTTGGCGCCACTGGCTGTTTTATGACCTATCGGCTGGTTTATGACCAATTGGCTGCGTTAGCGCCTGATCAGCTGGCCTGAAGCTCCCGCAGGCTGGTGAGCACTTCGGCGCTGTGGCCGCTGGGACGCACCGCCACCCAGGTGGAGCGCAATATGCCCGAGGGGTCGATCAGGAAGGTGTGGCGCTGAGAGAAGGGAGCGATCCAGCTGCCATAGGCGCGGCTCACCGTGCCAGCTGGATCGGACAGCAAGGGAAATGCCAGCCCCTCGCTGCTGCAGAAATCGGCGTGGGATTCGGCATCGTCGGCACTCACCCCAACCACGGCCGCACTGGCGGCACGGAAGCTGGCCAGGTCTTTTTGAAAACCACGAGCTTCGATGGTGCAGCCCCCGGTGAAATCACGGGGATAGAAGTAGAGCACCAACCATTTGCCCTGGAAATCGGCAAGGTTCAGTCGTGTTGCTACAGCCTCACCACCGGCAGCTGGAGCAATGCCAGCCA
>NZ_JAGQCP010000025.1:0-39443 GCF_024346255.1 Cyanobium sp. BA5m-10
GAGTCATACGCCTCCTCACATCAGCCTTAAAGGCCTCGCTGTAACGACGCATTGCTCTGCTCCATCAAGCCCCCTGGTGAAAAAAGTGGTCGAGATGGAGAGGCGTCAACTTTCCTGGCAGAGGGGGAAGTGGGAACAACAACAAGCTCGCTCAGCAGCAGCTCCTGACCAGCGCCTGGATGACCCTGCGGAGGGGTTACTAGTTCTGCAGTAGCTAAGCCGAACTCAAGGCAAGGACGACTACTGGAGTCGCAAGTGAGTCTGCTGCTGAAATCGCAGCATCAAGGGAACTTATCGCAAATATTTTTACCTGAAATGCAACCAAAAATAAAGCCAGCATCTAGGGTTCAGCAAGGCAAACATTCGCAGCACTAATCCAGGCCTGAACGGGTACCAAACACAAAGGCAACAATATTCTTGCTTTTTGAACCCGACCTTTTATTTCTAGCCTTTTTTGATCCCTAAGGCAGGCTATAAACCATGTCACTTCAGGTCAACAGAACAAATATTCAAATTCGACCGGACCCTTCGCGGGTGTTTTTAAGGGCCTTCGAAACGAGTGGCAGGGAACGCATTCAACGAATTGTTGCTCGGGTCATGGCCCTAAGCCGCTCCGAGGCGGAGCGCGAAGCCGCCATCATGCTGGAGAGCTTTGAAGGCCGCCATGAAAAGCTGCAGGCCTTTCTACTCACTCGTTTCGGCCATGTGAGCGAGCATCTGATCACCGATCGGCCCCTAAACCGCTGTGAACGACTGCTGATCGGTGCCTATTTCACACTGGAATATTCCCTTGAAGCGGCGGCTCTCTTCAATCCATCGATCGTGCGGCATCCGGATCAGTCGGGTATAGATGAAGGCAGCATGCGCTTTCTCCTAAGCCTACGGGCTACGGGCGAAGGCCATATCTCCTCAATTGTTTTTCGCACTGGCGTAATCAACCGAGAGGGAGGTATCACCCTCGATCAGCCGAGCCCCTTTGTGGCAGCTGCTGATGTGCATCCAAACCCAAGCTATGAAAAGCATCTGTTCGAGCGAAAGCTTGTTGAAATGGGCTTGCTTTCGCATCTTGCTCAGCGGCTAATGGATCAGCTGCCTGATTTCTTCAGCTTTGAGGAACTCAAGGAATTAACCAACCAAGCCCTGCGCAGTGACCGTCTCGCCAATACAGACAGGGCGCAGATAGTGGAAAGCGTACTATCGCTGGCACGCGCGAATTACGAGCTCAGCTTCGACACAGGTGACGACTGCTCAGAGCGGGCTATCTTCCCCACCTCTCCCACCGAAAGTCGAGGCATTGAAGATGCACGATTTGTTGCTTTTAAGGAAGGCGGGCAGACTACCTATTATGCAACCTATAGCGCCTATGACGGTCAGCTTGTCTTCCCCCAGTTGCTGGAAACTAAAGACTTCACCAAGTTCAAAATAAGCACCTTAAACGGCCCTGAAGTGGCAAATAAGGGCATGGCCCTATTCCCAAGAAAACTTGGAGACTCATACGCCATGCTTTCCAGGCAGGATGGCGAGAATATCTATCTGATGTATTCAGACCAGCTGCACTTCTGGTATGAAAAGCGTATTTTGATGCGGCCCACCTACCCCTGGGAGTTCGTTCAGATTGGCAACTGTGGCTCACCAATCGAAACCGAAGCTGGCTGGCTGGTACTGACCCATGGCGTTGGACCAATGCGTAGATACACCATAGGCGCGATTCTGCTCAACATTAACGATCCAAGCCAAGTGATCGGCCGCCTCAAGGAGCCCCTGCTAGAGCCAACCAAGGAGGAGAGAGAGGGATATGTTCCGAATGTTGTCTATAGTTGCGGATCACTAATCCATGCCGATAAGCTGATCATACCTTACGCCATGAGCGATCAGTCAGCCACTTTTGCCACCGTATCCGTTAAGGAGTTATTGCGAAAATTGAAGGCCAACCCACTGGAGAAATATCCTTGAAGCCAAGATCTACTCAAAAAATTGCAATCGTTGGCGACTATCTGCCAAGGAAATGTGGGATCGCCACCTTCTCACACTCGGTTTATCGAGCTCTCTCCGACGACGCAGCCGACAACGAATGCTTCATCGTTGCGCTAAACGACGTTCCCGAAGGCTACGCCTATCCACCGGAAGTTCGTTTTGAGATTGCGGAGCAGGATTTAAGCAGCTATCGCCGCGCTGCCGATTTCCTGAATCTCACCGATACGGATGTCATCTGCCTCCAGCACGAATTTGGCATCTATGGCGGCCCAGCTGGCAAGCATATCTTAACGCTTTTGCGCCATGTCCATATCCCTGTGGTTACCCAACTCCATACGATCCTGGAGGAGCCCAGCGCAGAACATCTGCATGTGATGAAGGAGCTCGCCGCACTTTCAGCACGGATCATTGTGATGAGTGAACGGGGGCGCCGAATTCTTGAGGAAATCTACGGGTTGCAAGCAGATCATCTAGATGTGATCCCCCATGGTGTGCCAGACATGCCGTTTGTAGATCCCAACTATTACAAAGATCAGTTTGGTGTTGAAGGCAAAAAAGTTCTTCTTACTTTTGGGTTGATCTCGCCAGCCAAGGGGATAGAAAACGTTATCCGGGCCTTACCTGAGGTGGTCAAGGTATTCCCCGAGGTCGTCTATATCGTATTGGGTGCCACCCATCCCCACCTGCTACGCGAGCAGGGCGAAACCTATCGCTTAAGTCTTGAAAGGCTTGCCCTTGAGCTTGGGGTTAGAAAGCAGGTAATCTTTTACAACCGCTTTGTGAGCGCTGAAGAGCTTAAAGATTTTCTTGGTGTTGCGGATATTTATATCACTCCCTACCTCAACCGTGATCAGATAACTTCCGGTACCCTCTCCTATGCCTTCGGTTGCGGCAAGGCGGTGATCTCCACTCCCTACTGGCATGCAGAAGAGCTGCTTGCTGAAGACCGGGGCGTGTTAGTGCCCTTTCGCAACAGTGATGCAATTGCCGAAGCACTGATCGGTTTGTTGATCGATGAAGTGCGTAGACATGCCATGCGCAAGCAGGCCTACCTACTTGGTAGGGGCATGATCTGGAGCCAGGTGGCTGAACTTTATGCCAGCTCATTTGAGCGAGCCAGGCTAGATCGTGGCAACGGAGTGGAGCTGCACTCCCCAATCAAGCCCTTGGAGCAGGAACCGCGCGAGCTGCCGGCCTTAAGGCTTGAGCATCTGAAGAGAATCTCGGATTCAACAGGTATTTATCAGCACGCTAAATTCACCTTTCCCAATTTCAAGGAAGGATATTGCACGGATGACAATGTTCGCGCTCTGCAATTACTTGTAATGCTCGAAGAATCGGGGGATGCCACGCCCGATGTACAAGCACTGGCTACTTGTTATGCATCGTTTATTAACTATGCCTACATCCCGGGAACTTGCCGATTTCATAACTTCATGAGCTTCGAGCGCACCTGGCTCGATGAAGATGGCTCCGATGATTGCCTGGGCCGCACCTTGCTAGCCCTGGCTGCCTGTGTAGGCAGATCCCGCCGCGATGATTTGCGCCACTGGGCAGTGGATCTGTTTCAGCTGGCGCTCCCCTCGGTCACCAAAACAACGAGTCCACGGGCCTGGGCCCTTGGACTCAAATCTATCCACGAGTATCTGCGCAAGCTAAGTGGTGATCGAACCGTCGATCTGATGCGCGATACCCTCACCGATCAGTTACTGGTGGCCTTCGATCAAAACTCCGGTGATGAATGGCCCTGGTTTGAGGATGTGCTCAGTTACGACAATGCTTCCCTGCCGCACGCCCTGATCCTCAGTGGCCGCTGGTCGAATCGAAGCGAAGCCCTTGATGTGGGTCTGCGCAGTCTGCGCTGGTTGATGGCAGAGCAAACCGCTGAAGCTGGCCATTTCAGGCCAATTGGTTCCAATGGCTTCTACCGCCGGGGCCAGCAGCGGGCCACCTTCGACCAGCAACCACTGGAGGCCTGCGCTTCAGTGTCGGCTTGCGTTGAGGCCTGGTCAGCTACGGGCGATAGCTTCTGGCTCCGCGAGGCCTGGCGAGCCTTTGCCTGGTTCCTAGGCGACAACGACCTGCACCTGCCGCTCTATGACGCACGCACTGGCGGCTGCTTCGACGGTCTTCAAGACGACAGCGTCAACATGAACCAGGGTGCCGAATCAACTCTGGCTTTCCTCCTGGCTCTGCAGGAGATGCGACTAATCGAACTCGCTCGCCATTCAATCCCCAAGCCATGAATAAGATCCGCATCGGCGCCATTGGAGCAGGCGGGTTTGGCCTGTTTGCTCTCCAACAGTTTCTACAAGTTGAAGGGGCGGAGCTGGTGGCCATGGCTGGCACCCATCGAGAGGCGGCACTCGCCATGGCCCGCCGTTTTGGAGTTGCTGAAACCCTCGATGTGGAGAGTCTGCTCAACCTTGATCAGGTTGACCTTGTTTACATCGCCACGCCGCCCTTCCTCCATTACGGCCAGGTGCGTGCAGCCCTGGAGGCAGGCAAGCATGTGATTTGCGAAAAGCCGCTGGCGCTCAACCTGGCCCAGGCTGATGAGCTGTTGCAGCTGGCCCGCTCCGGCGATCGCCTCTGCATCGCCAACCTGATGCAGCGCTACAACCCGCTATTTGAGGCCGTACGCCAACTTGTCGATTCCAAGGTGATCGGCGAGTGCCTGCATGGCTGGTTTGATAATGCCGCCGGCGATGAGGGGCTTTCAGCCGAGCACTGGTTCTGGGATCGCAGCAAAAGTGGCGGCATCTTCATTGAACATGGCGTGCATTTCTTCGATCTATTCGAAGGTTGGCTGGGGAAGGGAGAGGTTGTCTACTCCCAGCGGACTCTGCGCCCAGGCTCCGGCATTGAGGAGCAGGTGCAGTGCGTAGTGCGCTACGAAAATGGTGCCCTAATCAACTTCTATCACGGCTTCACCCAGCCGGCACGGCTGGAGCGCCAGGAATTCAGGCTGCTATTTGAACACGGTGAATTGACCCTGGAGGAATGGGTACCTACTCGGGTCCGGCTGCGGGCCGTGGTGGATGAAGAGCAATCGCGCAGGTTGATGCAGATCTTCCCTGACGCCAGGATTGATGTTCTCGAAAGCTATAGCGGCTCTAAGCGCCTAGCCCGTGGACGCCACAAAGACTTTGACACCTATCAGAAGATCGATCTTCATGCTGGATTGGAGGCCGAGAAGATGCGCCGTTATTGCGAGCTGCTGCGGGCACTGTTCGCCGACCAGATCGCCTGGATTGCCGATCGTTCCCATCAACGGCTGATCACTGAGGAGAATGGCCGCAACTCCCTCGCCATGGCCTGCACGGCAACGCAGCTAGCTGAGCCTGGCGGATGAGACCCCGTTTATTTAGCAGCTGCCTGCTGACCCCTGAGCAGCTTGCACCTTCTCAGCAAGACATGCGAGTTGTTGGCGCCTTCAATCCAGGCGCCGTCACAACGGAGCAGGGAGTTGTGCTACTTATCAGGGTTGCCGAGGCGCCTAGGCAGATCCGGCCGGGTTTCGTGGGTTTGCCGCGCTGGGATCTGGAGGCAGGAAAAATAGTTATCGATTGGCTGGCTGAGCAGGAATTGATTGTCGAAGATGCCAGGGTAGTGAAGATCAGGGAAACGGGCCTGCTGCGGCTCACTTCCACCTCCCATCTGCGCGTGGTTCGCAGCGCCGACGGTCGCCAGATCGAGCCCAGTGAGCAGCAAATCCTCCGGCCCAGCCTCGGCTGTGAGAGCTACGGCATCGAGGATCCCCGCATCACGCCAATTGATGATCATTTTTATATCACCTATGTAGCAGTATCCCCCCACGGTGCGGCAACAGCTTTGGCCTCTACACTTGATTTCAGCTCTTTCAAGTTCCACGGGCCGATCTTCTGCCCGGAAAACAAGGATGTGGTGCTGTTCCCGGAGCGTATCGGCGGCCATTATTTCGCGCTGCATCGGCCCACCACTGCCCATGATTTTTCCCGTCCGGAGATTTGGCTGGCCTCATCACCCGATCTACTGCATTGGGGCAAGCACAAGCCCCTGCTGGGCTCTAGTGCAGGCTGGGATTGCGGCCGCATCGGCGCGGGCACACCACCGATCCGCACAAAGGAGGGATGGTTGGTGATCTATCACGGCAACAATAAGGGCGAAGGTGAAAGCGGCATCGGCAGCTATGGGGCTGGAAAGCTGCTTTTGGATCTCGATCAGCCCTCGAAGATTCTCAGCGCAGGAGAGCAGATATTGGCACCAGAGATGGAGTATGAATGTCTGGGATTTGTACCAAATGTGGTGTTCCCCACTGGCATCATCCAACAGGAGGATTCACTGCTGATCTACGCCGGAGCCGCTGATACCGCCACCTGCGTAGTGGAACTTGGGCTCACTGATCTGCTGATCAGTGACACCAGCCAGCTGAGTCGGGAAAGGGGGGGGATGGCATCTCCACCCACCATATGTGGACCTCTGGCAACCCCAAACACCATATCTAGTGATCTGCACCTAAAGTCCAATAGTTCGGATGGCCTACGACGTCGATGAAGACCTTGGCGAAGACCGGCAGCTTGGCGAAGACCGGCAACCTGATGAAGTCGTTGGCGAGCTCCCTGATGTTGCCGGGCGAGGACACCACCCCCGCCGCGCCGGTGGTCTACACCACAGCCATCCGCTGCGACGGCAGCCTGGCCCAGTCCCTCGCCGGCATCAGCCTGCTGGCCAACCAGCTCGGCTTCACCCACGCCCCCGAAACCCTCTACGCCGTTGACGGCCAGAGCGCCGCTTTCCATGCCGACCATGGCGCCAGGGCAGTGAGCCTGGCGGTGGAATGCAACCCCCGCCAGCGGACCGTCTCCCTGGCGGTGAGCGGGCTGGATCACCAAGACACCTTTGAAACATTCCATCAGGTGTCCAGCACCCTGTTTGGCGACTGCTGATCGGGAGCCGTGATCCAGGCGGCCCCCCTCCTACGCTTGGCCTTCCCCTCAATGCTGTGGCCATGGTCAGTGGAACGGAGCGTGCCTTGAATGCCCCGCCGGCCTCCCGCAACACGTCGGCCACCCTGGATGCCATCCAGCTGATGCTGCGCGACCTGCACACCCGGCACGATGAAATACGCCACCGAGCCGCATTCCGCGGCTGCACCAATGAACTGTTGGCCGTTCAGCAGGAGCTGGTGGAATATTTGCTCAGCAAGAAAAGCCAGTTGACGGGCCATGTCGACCCGGAGAGCGGCGGCACTCGCAACTACAACTCCTTCGTTTGAGTGGCCCCTTGAGCCACCGCCCCAAGGTGGTGGTGGTGGGTGCCGGACCGGCGGGGGCCAGCTTGGCCCTACTGCTGGCCCGTGGCGGTATGGCCGTAACCCTGGTGGAGGCCGGCACCAACCTGGAGCGTCAATTCCGCGGCGAAGCGCTGATGCCCTCAGGGCTAGAGGCCCTGGCGGCCATGGGGCTGCTCGAGCTGATTCCAGGCCTGCCCCACCGGCCCCTGGTGGAATGGCGCTTCGTGGTAGATGGCCAGGAGCTATTCACCGCCACCGAGCCCCTCGGCGGCGATCCCAGCCGGCCCTGCACCCTGGTGAGCCAGCCGGCCCTGCTGGAGGCCCTGCTGAAACGGGGCAGCACCTACCCCTCCTTTGCGATTGAGCGGGGCCAACCGGTGGTTGACCTGCTGTGGCAGCAGGAGCGGGTGGCGGGGGTGCAACTGCGCGATGGCAGTCAGCTACCTGCCGACCTTGTCGTCGGCTGCGATGGCCGGGGCTCCCTGGTGCGCCAGAAGGCAGGGCTAGCGCTGCAGAGCAGCCCCAGCCCGATCGACTTGCTCTGGTTTCAACTGGCCAGTCCCGCGGCCTCGCCCATAGCTGGCTCCTTCACCACCCTGGTGGGGCCCCAGGGGGTTTTCAGCGCTTTCGAAAGCGCCAGCGGCGGCGTCCAGCTGGGTTGGGTTATGGGCAAGTCTCAAGCCACACCCGAGCTCAGCAGAGAAGGCTGGATCGAGCGGATGGCAGCATTGAGTCCGCCGCAGCTAGCGGCCTGGCTACGGCAGTGGCGCGGTGGATTGGGGGCGCCCAGCCGACTGACGGTGCAGGTGGGACTAGCGGAGCGCTGGTGCCAACCGGGCCTGCTACTGCTTGGCGATGCGGCCCACCCGATGGGACCGGTGCGAGCCCAGGGCATCAACATGGCCCTGCGTGATGCCTGGGTAGCCGCCATACGGTTGTTGCCTCTGCTCAGCAGTGGCTGCAGCGGCGCTGCCCTTGATGGGGTGGCCGTCCAAATTGAGGCGGAGCGGCGGCCCGAAATCATCAGCATGCAAACCCTGCAGGCTGCCGAAGCAGCCCGGGGAGAGCAGTTGCGGCAGCAGGGTTGGTTGCGGGGGGCTCTGGCGATCGCCGCACCCCTGGTGGGCCCCGCGATCGCTGCCCACTGGAGCCAGCAGCAACAACCGCTTCGCCAGGGACTGGCCCAGCTGCCAGGAGCGCCATGATGGGAGCAACCCCGGTGGAACCATGGCCGCGCCTCGGATTGATCCCGCACTTGCCCTTGGCCTGATCGCCCTGCTGGCTGCACCCCTACAGGCAGCACCCAAGGACCCGCCGTACCCATCCATGGACCTGTTGCGCGAGCTCCAGCTCCAAACCTTCGCCTGCGGAAGAGACAACACAATTGAAGTCTGCGGCAAGGCACGCACCATGGCCGATCCGCTGATGGATCACCCACGCCTGGGCGCCAACTGCAAGGACGCCATCTGGACGATCCTCGAACGGGCAAAGCCAGCTACCACCAACACTTTTGAAAGGCGCGAAGCTCTCAACCGAGCCGGCCAGGACGTGATCCCCTTCTGCAAACAGCAGACCCGCTCGGTCGCCCCGAGCAAAACCGACACAAAACCCAAGGAGAAAAAAGGTGCGTTCAACCTAATTCCTGGGTCCTGATCCTGATCCCGGCTGGCTCTCAATCAGGTTCAGCACCTGCTGGGCAGTGCTGTCCATAAAAGCCAGCGACCAGCCGAACTGCACCACCGCCTGATCGGCCAAGGCACAGAGACCATCCTTCTGAGCCGCAACTTCACAGCTGGCAGACAGGCCCAGTAAGGCATTGGTGAGCTTGCCGCGCAGGCAGGTTTCCTTGCCGCGTCGCTGGATCACGGCTTCAGCTGCCAACCGACTGCGCTGCACCGCCTCCGCCAAAGGAAGGGCGCGGGCTCCCCCCATCACTGCCGCCAGGCCGGCTTCTGTGGCCGCTAAGGAGCTGGCTGTTAGCGCCAAGCCAGCTAAGCAAGCCACTCTCCAAATGTGCCCGCTGGCAAACCTGTTTTTGGCCAACACCCCTGTCCCCAATCAACTGCCTTCCCTTGGAAGCTAGTCAGTTCTGGAAAGGTGACAAGCCAAGGTTAATTTGGTGCCCCAGTGCCCCTGTGGATTCGGCCGATGACCAGCAGTAATCCCGTGAGCATTCGGCAGATTTCCCTGGTCCAGCCTTTCAGCGACCAGAAGCCCGGCACCTCCGGCCTGCGCAAGAGCAGTCGCCAGTTCCAGACGCCCCACTACCTAGAGAGCTTCATCGAAGCGAGCCTGCAGGTGCTGCCAGGCGTGGCCGGCGGCACCTTGGTAGTGGGAGGTGACGGTCGCTACGGCAACCTCGCAGCAATCAAGGTGATCGCCCGCATGGCCGCAGCCCATGGCGTGGCCCGGCTGATTACCACCACCGGCGGCATCCTCTCCACCCCAGCCGCCTCCCACCTGATACGTCAACACGGCGCCGTGGGCGGGGTGATTCTCTCGGCCAGCCATAACCCCGGCGGCCCCGATGGCGATTTCGGCGTCAAGATCAACGGCGCCAACGGCGGCCCCACGCCGGAATCGATCACCGACGCGATTTACGCCGCCACCTTGGAACTAGGCGGCTATCGGATCTGCGAAGGCGGCAGCGATCCCGACCTCTCAACGCCAGGGCTCAGCAGCATTGGCAACCTGCAGGTTGAGGTTATTGATGGCGTAGACGACTACGTAGCGCTGATGCAGCGCCTGTTCGACTTCGACCAGATCGGCGATCTATTGCGGGGCGACTTTCCGATGGCCTTCGATGCCATGCACGCGGTGACCGGCCCATACGCCAGCCGGATCTTCGAAGAATTGCTTGGCGCTCCCGCGGGCACGGTGCGCAACGGCATCCCCCTAGAAGATTTTGGCGGCGGCCACCCCGATCCCAATCTCACCTACGCCCACGACCTGGCCGAGCTGCTGATGGGCAGCGATGCCTACAAATTCGGTGCCGCCTGCGATGGCGACGGCGACCGCAACATGGTGCTGGGGGCACGCTGCTTCGTGAACCCAAGCGACAGCCTGGCGGTACTCACCGCCAACGCCACCTTGGCCCCGGGCTACGCCGATGGCCTAGCCGGTGTGGCTCGCTCGATGCCCACCAGCGCCGCCACCGATGTGGTGGCAAAGGAGCTTGGTCTGGCCTGCTTCGAAACGCCAACGGGCTGGAAATTCTTCGGCAACCTGCTCGATGCGGGGCGCATAACCCTTTGCGGTGAGGAAAGTTTCGGCACGGGCAGCAACCACATCCGCGAAAAAGATGGCCTCTGGGCGGTACTTTTCTGGCTGCAGATCCTGGCCAGGAAGCAGACACCAGTGAGCAGGATCATGGCCGAGCACTGGAGCCGTTTCGGCCGGCACTATTACTCGCGCCACGACTACGAAGCCATCGCCAGCGAGGCCGCCCATGGCCTCTACAACCGCATCAAGGATATGCAGCCCGCGCTGGTGGGCCAAAGCTTCGCCGGCCGCAGTATCGCTACCGCCGACGACTTCGCTTACACCGATCCGGTAGACGGATCTCTCACAAGCGGCCAAGGCCTGCGTCTGCTGCTCGAAGATGGCAGCCGAGTGGTGCTGCGCCTCTCCGGCACCGGCACCCAGGGAGCCACCCTGCGGGTGTATCTGGAGAGCTATGTGCCCCCTAGCGGCAACCTCAGCCAGGATCCCCAAATGGCCCTCGGCGAGCTGATCACGGCAATCGATGGACTGGCCGAAATCAAGAACCGCACGGGGATGGATCGCCCCACCGTGATCACCTAAGCGGTTGTCTCCGGTATGGATTCAGGCAACCAGCGAGCCTCAAAGTTTTTAATCACCACATAGAAAGGAGGCACAACGCCAAGCGAAAGCACTGTGGCAACTAGCAGCCCCCCAAATATCACCGTGCCTAGGGATTGCTGACTATTTGCTCCAGCGGTGGTTGCCACCACAAGGGGGAGGAATCCAGCCAGCGAGGCGATTGCGGTCATCAGAATTGGACGCATGCGGGACTCAGCAGCAGAAATAGCCGCTTCCGCAAAGCTCATGCCATTGGCAACGTGCTGCTCAGCAACCTCAACAATCAAGATGCCATTCTTGGCAGCCAAGCCAATTAAGGTGACCAGACCCACCTGGGCATAAATATTTAGATCAATGGAGCGGAGCGCCAAGAACACCAGGGCTCCAAGCATGGCCAAGGGGACTGTCATGAGAATGATCACCGGCGTGACATAGCTCTCGTACTGAGCCGAAAGCACTAGATAAACAATCAAAATACCCAGACCAAACACCAGCACACTGGCGTTACCGGCAGAAAGCTGCAAGGAAGCCAGACCAGTGAATGCATAGCCAATATTATTGAAATCAAGCCGCTTAAAGATCTGCTGAATAGCCGTCAAGGCCTGGCCAGAACTCTTACCAACCGCCTCCGCGCCCTGAATCAAAATTGTTCGATAAAGGTTGTAGTGACTAATAACTGGAGGGGCACTTGTGAGATCTGAGGAGGCAAACTCACTAACCTGAACGAGCTTGTTGTCGCGGTTACGTACGTAATAACTGAGCACATCCTCGAGAGTGCTGCGGCCGGAAGCCTCTGACTGCACGTAGATATTGCGCACCTGGCCATTTTCATAGGTCAGGCCTGAGTAGTTGCCACCTGCGAGCACGGCAATCGTCTGCATGGCCTGCTGGAAATCGATGTTCAGAGCGCCCATAATCGAGCGATCAATTTTCAGACCAAATGCTGGGGCGCTGGGGATAAACTGGGTGTAAAGGCTTGAAAACTGATCGGATGCCGTACCAGCTGCCACAAGCTTTTGAGCTAGGGCATCGAGTTGGTTAAAGCTGTATGCACCATTACTTAAGTCGTTGAACTGAAAGTAGAAGCCACCCTGGGCCGAGAAGCCAGGAATCGCGGGCGGTTGGGCTGCTACAACTAGACCACTGCTAATTTTAGAAAGCTTGGCATTGAGTCGCTCTACAATTGACGGTGCTTTCTGATCGGCACCACTACGCTCCTCAAGGGGCTTAAGGCCGAAGAAGAACACACCCTGGTCTGGGCTGGAGCCGTTGAAGCCGTAGCCGCTAACCACCGAAGCCGCCGTGATGTCAGGCTCCTCCTTGAGCACCTTGGCAATCTCCAGGCCAGTCTGCTGGGTGAGACTGAGGGAGGCACCGTTCTGCAACTGAAAAATTCCCACCCCATATCCCTGGTCTTCCTCAGGGATGAAAGCCGAGGGCAGGGCCGAGAAAGCAAGCGCGGTGAGCACAATGCCGCCAGCGAGGCCCGCAACAACGTATTTGCGGCGGCGGATCAGCACCTCAAGTAAGCGGGCATAACTACTCTGCAACCAAGCAAAAAACCGATTGAATTGCTCAAAAATTGAGGCAAGCCGGCTACCAGCCAACCCGAACACGACAACTCCGAAGACGTAGGCACCGACACCAAAGGATGCGGCGCTGAAGCGGCCGAAGGCCAGGCCCACCACCACACCACCGATGGTCCAACCCCAACCCTTGGGCTTCGGAGGCTGCTCCGACTTGAGGATCAGGGCCGACATCATTGGCGAGAAGGTCAGGGCATTGAAGGTGGAGATGGCGATCGAAAAGGCGATCGTGAGGGCGAATTGCTTGTAGATGATGCCAATACCACCCGGGTAAAAAGCTACTGGCACAAATACAGCCATCAGCACAAGCGATGTAGCGATCAGAGCACCAGTTAGCTCACCCATACAGGCCATCGCCGCCTTGCGTGGACTCATACCACTCTCAAGATTTTTAGAAACCGCCTCGATCACAACGATCGCATCGTCAACCACCAGGCCAGTAGCAAGCACCAAGCCAAGCAAGGTGAGCTGGTTTATGGAAAACCCAAAAGCCTTGATGAAGGCGAAAGTACCTATAAGTGAGATCGGGATTGCCAGACTGGGCACCACCGTGGCGCGCCAGTTCTGTAGAAACAGAAACAGAATCACTAGCACCAGCACAATTGCCAGACCAAGGGCATCCGTTACCCCTTCAACCGCAGACTCAATAAACTGACCAATGTTGTAAATCTGCTTAACCGCGATCCCAGGCGGAGTTGACTGGGTGAATTGATTCATCACGGCCACCACAGCTTCTGATACATCTAGAGCATTGCTCTCTGGAGTTTGGAACACCGCAACGGTAATAGACGGGAACCCGTCGTAACTCACCGCCTGCTGAGCAAAGGTATTAAACCCGTAGGTAGCCTGGCCCACATCGCGCAGCCGTAGCAAATTGCCTTGTGGTGACTTACCAACTATTAGGTCATTGAGCTGATCTACTGACATCAAGTTGCCGTTGTCAGCCACTAAGATCGGGTAGGCGAACAGCTGATCTCCTCCAGCTGGCGGACCACCAATCAGGCCACCAATAGCGATGCTGTTTTGACTCTTGACCGCACTGACGATTTGGTCGGCAGTCAGCTGGTTGGCACTGAGCTTGCTTGGATCAACAAACAGCCAGAAGGCAGGGTTACTACCTCCCAGCAGATTGACTTGAGCGACTCCGGGGACCCGCTCAAGCTGGTAGTAGAGCTGCTCATAAATCAAGCCGTTGATATAGGAAGCATCAAATTGACCCTGGCTAGACGTGACCTGATAGGCCAGCAGAATCGATGGGGTGCTCTGCATCACCGACACCCCCGTTGCCGAGACCTGCTGGGGCAACTGAGGCATGGCCAGGGAAACGCGATTTTGAACGTTTACCTGGTCGATGTTGATATCCGTGTCTTCCTCAAAATAAACCTGAATAATGCTCTGACCAGTATTTGAGCTGGTCGATGAGATATAGGCCGCGCCCGGCACACCGTTGATCTGCTGCTCGAGCGGATTGGTAACGGCCTGTTCCGTCACTATGGAATTAGCACCGCCGTAATTAGAGGTCACCTGAATAAGCGGTGGCGCAATATTCGGCAGGTTTTCAATTGGCAGGCCGGGGATCGCAATGATTCCCAGCAGCACGATCAGGATGCTGCAAACGGTAGTAAGGACAGGCCGCTTGATGAAATTATCGGATAGTGACATACCTTTCTCAGTTGCTTCCGCTCGAGAGTTTCACTGGCATGCCGGTACGCAACAGCGCCGTATTTGAGACGACCACCCTTTCTCCTTTCTGCAGGCCGGAGACCAGCGGGTAGCGATTGCCCTCCAGCTCCCCAAGCTGCACTGGGGTCTGCACCACGATCGGAGTATTGGGCGGCAGGGCCTCAAGCTTCTGCTTCTGCGCCTCAGGAATTTGGGTGGAGGCGCGGATCTTGGCGAGCACCTGGCTGAGTTGCAGCACTCGATAAACAAAAGGCTGTTGGGCCTGCATCATCACTGCCTGCACCGGCACGGAAAGCTGGCGGGTGTTGCCGGTGACAATCAGATTGCGCACGTACTGACCTGTTTTGAGCTGGCCAGTTGCGTTGGGGAAGGAGGCCTTGACCAGCACCGTGTTTGGCGAAGAACTACTACCGCTCACTCCGTAGTAAGGGGAAATAAACACCACCTTCCCCGTCGCAGATAGAGGCGGGTTGCCCTGGGTCACCAGCTGCACGGTCTGGCCAAGCGCCACCCGCGATGAGCGGGTGGCGGGCACATCCATCAGGGTCCAAAGACTTGAGTTGTCGACAATGCCGGTGATCGCCTGTCCCTGGCGCACGTAATCACCCAACTTCACCGTATCGAGATCGCCGATCTCGCCGCTGATCGGTGCCGTCACGAATTTGTAGCCCAAGGTGGCCGCATTGGCGCGCACTTGGTCGCGGCTTTGAATCGCCTGGGTGACGTAGAAGTCGCGATCCTTTGTGGATACCGCTCCCTGCTCGTTCAAAAAGATATAGCGCTCCGCGTTAACCAGATCCTTACGGGCCTCGGCCTTGCTGGCATCCAGGTTTGCCGATTGCTGCACGTTGTCGAGCACCAAGATCGGCTGGCCCGCCTTCACCCGCTGGCCCTGGGTCGCCAGGATCTTCACCACCCGCCCATCAACCTCGGGGCGCAGTGCCACATCACTGGTGGAGCTGAGCTGGCTGATCACCTCAATCGAGGGGCTGAAATCAGCCTCGCCGATGATTTCGGACTGCACTACCAGCGGTTGCCGGGAGGCCTGTTTGGTCGCACACCCCCCTGCGCACAGCAGCCCTAGAAGAGAGGAGACCGCAACCGCTCTGTTCACATCCACTGAGCATCCAAGGGCAAGTTACCGGATGCCTGGCTTTTTGGCCTGGCTCGCAAGTTGCACCGGGGCACCATGGCGCAGGTTGAGCAGGCCAGCGGTAATCAGCCGATCGCCTTCCTGTGCAACACCCTGCCCCCCCCGCTGCAGTGGATAGAGGGTTCCTTGCAGATCTCCTATCTGCACCGGAGTTTGCAAGGCAAACAGGGTGCCTCTTGGCAACCGTCGCAGCTCGGCGATGGGAGCCTTGCCTGGCCGCTGCTCCAGCTCAGCCAAGCTGCCCACTAAATAGATAAATGGCTGTCCTGCCAACCTGGTCACCGCGGTGAAGGGAACGGCCAACTCCTGGCGCCGATCCAGCACCAGCCGCGTGCGACTGCGCTGGCCGTTGCGCAGGCTGCCCCGCGGGTTAGCAAACGACGCCTTCACCAGCAGCGTCTGAGTTGGGGCGCTCACCCCCGGATCCACCGAGATCACCGGGCCCTCCGCCAGGGGCTGGGAGCTGGAGGCCGCCAGCAGCAGCACCCGCTGGCCAGGCCGAACACGATCGGCATAGGTGGCAGGTACGTCGATGCGGGCAAGGAGATTGGCGTTGCGGATCAAGCGGGTAATCGGCACGCCCGCAGCAATCACATCACCCTGCTTGACGCGCAAATCGGCCACCGTGCCGCTGATCGGCGCCCGCAGATCCTTGAAGGCGAGATCGGCTTCCCTGGCCACCAAGGCTTCGCGGGCAGCGATGTAGGCCTGGCGAAATTCATCCCGCTGCAGGGCACTGGCAGCACCTTGACGGGCCAGATCCTGATAACGCTGGTAATTGAGGCGGTTGGTCTGCATCTGAGCGCGCAGGCTGGCCACCTCGGCCCTGAGCTGGGCCTGGTCGAGCACCAGCAGCAGCTGGCCCTGGCGCACCCGATCTCCTTGACGCACCAACAATCGCTGAATGCGGCCACCCGCCTGGGCCGCTAGATCCACCTCCTCCTCTGCCTCCAGGGTGCTCACGGTGTCAAAACTGGCTTGAAATTCAGCAGTTCCCAGGCGCTGGCTCTGCACCACAGGCAGCCGCGGGGCTGGCTCGCGGCCCTGCTGACACCCCACAACCAGGGCAGAGGCCATCGCCGTGAGAATCAAAAAGGGGGAAACAACTGGGCGGTGCATGGTGTGATGGTGGAACGGGCGCGCCGCGTGGCCGGAGCGTATCGCCGGCGGCCCGATGATGGACTCAGAACGGCGCTGCGGCGACCTCGTGAGCGACCTGTTCAGCCATCAACGCGACATCACCCTGGCCCGGGTCGCGCCCCTGGCCGACCGGCTGCGGCCCCGCAACCTTGATGACTTCGTCGGTCAGGAGTCGATCCTCGGCGTAGGACGCCTGCTACGCCGCGCCATCGCCGCAGATCGAGTCGGCAACCTGATCCTGCACGGCCCGCCGGGGGTGGGCAAAACCACCCTGGCCCGGATCATTGCTGGCAGCACCAGGGCCCACTTCAGCAGCCTCAATGCCGTACTCGCCGGCGTCAAGGATCTGCGGGCCGAGGTAGACGCGGCCCAGCAGCGCCTGGCGCACCATGGCCTGCGCACCACCCTGTTCATCGACGAGGTGCACCGTTTCAACAGTGCACAACAAGACGCCCTGCTGCCCTGGGTGGAAAACGGCACGGTGAATCTGATCGGAGCCACCACCGAAAACCCCTTTTTCGAGGTGAACAAAGCCCTGGTAAGCCGTTCGCGGTTGTTTCGCCTGCAACCGCTTGAGCCAGCACACCTGCGCCAGCTGCTGGAACGGGCCCTGCGGGATCCGGCAGTGGGCTATGGCGAACGCTCGATTGACTTAGCCGCAGCAGCGGCCGACCACCTGGTTGATGTGGCCGGCGGCGATGCCCGCAGCTTGCTGAATGCCCTGGAGCTGGCGGTGGAGACCACTCCTCCCGGTGCTGATGGCTCCATCAGGATCGATCTGACCATCGCCGAGGAGTCAATTCAGCAGCGGGCGGTGCTCTACGACAAGCAGGGGGATGCCCACTTCGACACGATCAGCGCCTTCATCAAATCGTTGCGCGGCTCCGATCCAGATGCGGCCCTTTTCTGGTTGGCCCGCATGGTGGAGGCGGGCGAAAACCCGCGCTTTATCTTCCGGCGCATGTTGATCGCTGCCGGAGAAGACATCGGCTTAGCCGATCCCCAGGCAGTGGTGGTGGTGGAAGCCTGCGCGGCCAGCTTCGAGCGAGTGGGATTGCCAGAAGGCCTTTACCCGCTGGCCCAGGCAGCTCTGTATTTGGCGGGAGCGGAGAAGAGCAACAGCGTGCTGGGTTTCTTCGATGCCCTCAAAAGCGTGCGCAGCGCCAACGGCCAGCAGGTGCCCGCCCACCTGCGCGACGCCAACCGTGATGGCCAGGCTTTTGGCGATGGGGTGGGCTACCGCTACCCCCATGCCTACGCCGAGCACTGGGTAGCCCAGCAGTATTTGCCTGGCGCACTTCAAGGTGAGATCTTCTGGCAACCGGGCAGCCTGGGCTGGGAGGGCCAGAGGCGCAAGCGCCTGCAACAGCGGCGGGCCGCCCAGCTGGCGGCTGCCGCTGAGATGGCGGCGGATCAGGGCGATGTGCTCAGCAGCAGTCCGGAGGATCCCCAGCTGGAGCGCTGGCTGCAGCGGCAAGCCGCCGCCGAGGGAGAACGACTCGACACTCTGAGACATCGCTTCTGGGCAGGCGTGATCTGGCAACGCCAAGCGCGGGTGCTGGTGCTGGAAGCGAGGTCGTTGCTATGGGCCCTTGATCCCCTGGCCGCTACGCCCGAGGGCGGGGTAGTGATCACCGTGGCCCAGGCCTCCGACCGGGAGCGGCTGCAAGCCCAGCTGAAGGTGCTCGACAGCCTGCGCCAACCCCAGCTGCTGCTGGTGCCTCCCCAAACCCCTGCCGCCCTTAACTCCCAGCTCGAACCGCAACTCGCACTTGACTCCGGGGCCCGCTTCGACTGGGTGATAGCGCGTCAACCCTGGCAGGGACTCAGCGCCGAACAAATCGAGGCCTGGGTCAGCCAGGCTGGCGCGCTGCTGGGCCAAAACGGCCAATGGCGCCTGCTGTTCAGCACTCCCCAACTCGGTCCAGCAGCAGGCCTGCGGGCCCTGCTCGGCAAGGCAGAAACCTCCCTGCAAACCTTGCTGGAGGAGCTAACTCACCTGGAGGGGCAGCGACTGATCCAGGCCCAAAGCACCGGCCTAATCAGCCAACGCAGCTTGATCGCCGCTGGATGGCAAGTGCAACAGGAGCAGTGGCAGGAATCACTCCAACTCGAGCTGACTGCCGAGCTGATCGAACGCTGGCTGGCCCCGGCCAGCTCCTATCTAGAAGCCATGGCCGCACTCCGGGGCAAGCCCCTAGCCAGTGATGCCGTGCAAAGCCTGCGAGAAGCATTCAGCCGTCTGCTGGGCCAGCCCCTGCCCCAGACACTTGAGCACACCTTGGTAAGGGCAAGGCGTGCAGACGCACTGAAAACACCCATAAACACATAAAAAAGCCCCGGCGAAAGCCGGGGCAGCTGAGGTGGCGAATCGCCTAGCGAGAGCCGAACACCAAGGCCATGCTCACCAAAGGCCAGGCTCACCAGAGGCCGCGGATAGCCTCAGGTTGCACCTGCTGAACTGGGGCTGGGGCTGGGGCCATTGTGCGCACTTCAGCCACGGGATCAGCCATCTGGTTGGCCTGGATGCAGGCCGGCAGGAACACGTACCAGGAGAGCAGGGAAGTGCACTGGGCGTCACCTTGGCAGCGACCTTCGGCACAGACGTTCTGGGCACCGGTGTAGGTGTTGCAGAAGTCGGCTAGGCGCATGTCGGTAGGCAGCGCATTCATGATGCCGGCCGAGGAGATCTGGCCGTCACGGGCATCGGCCATGATCGCCGAGCGCAGAGCCTGCACCGCGTAGGTGTTCATGCTCCAGTAGGGGAAGTAGCTGGTGGTTTGGTTCTTGAGGAACTTCACACCGGCATCCGAGTAAAGGAAGCGGGAGACGCCAACCAAGTCCACGTTGTAGGACTTGTTCATGCCCTCACGCACCTCGGCAGCAGTCCAGCCGGAGCGGTTCAGGCCCCCTTCCAGACCCCGATCGGTGACTTCACCAGACTGCAGAAATGTATTGAAGGCATCCTGGTTGGTAGACCACACGGCGCCGCCGGTGTTCCAACGAACGGGGAGATTGTTGTCGACTGCGGCGGACGCTGGCATAGCCACCGCCGAGAGGGCCGTACCCACAAAAAGGCCGGCCAGCAAACGCTTGATCACGAGAGGCGTGGAATCAGTTCAATCCGAAGCTAGCCACGCCATGCCGCATGTCACCAAAGATGCAAGTCTGCGGAGCGCATCAACACAAAAACGAAAGATTTGTACTGGATTTAAGTGGTGAACCTTCGTTTTCAGAACAATCACGCGCCTTTATGTACCCCCTCTTTCTTCGGGCTGTCCTGGCGACTCCAACATCAAACCTGCACAGCCCTCACCAACCGCCGCCCAACGCCAATCCTGCTGCAGAGCGCTGCTGTGATCGGGCTTGGCCCCATCACTGAGATTTTGCAAGCTACCGCTGGTGTGGTCGTAACACCACTGAGCCAGTTCTGCTGCAAGGGTGCGATGGCGCCACTTGATGGCCGCTTCCTTCAACACCCAGCTGTTGAGCACCGCTCGCCGTAGCTCCTCCCCAGTCAAATCCCCCAACTGCGCCTGTTCAGGCTCTGGATAAAACCGCCGCATCAATCCAGCTGGCTCAATAGGTCGAGCAGTGGATTCGAGGTCTACTCCGATGGGAGAGCCGGAGTAGCCAATCAGCAAGCCAGCGCCGCTATGGCTGAGACTGACCCATCCCAGATCATTACCTAAAAGTGGTGGTTGGCCGGGCGGACTATGGAGAGGCACCGCGGCACCAGCGCAGCCCAACACATCAGCCAGCTGCTGCCGGAGCAGAGCCCGGCTCTGGAAGTAGCGACTTCGCTGCAGCTCAGGCAGGCCCAAGCCCCAACTCCATTCATCAGTAGATAAACAACCGAGGCAGCCCCCCTCCAGATAGCGCAGCCATAGCTGGGGGGCTGGGCGCTGCGGCAGATCCAAGCTGCTGCCTAGGCTCACTCGTGAGTTCGGTTGGACGTTCAATGACCTTGCAGATCGGCGAGCCCGCCCCTGATTTCACCTTGCCAGACCAAGACGGAACGGCGGTGAAGCTTTCCCAGTTCAAGGGCCAACGGGTGGTGATCTACTTCTATCCCAAGGACGACACCCCCGGCTGCACCAAAGAAGCCTGCAATTTCCGCGACCAGTGGGGCGCATTCGAAAAGCAAGCCATCACCGTGCTCGGCATCAGCAAAGACGGCGCCAGCAGCCACGCCAAATTTATCGCCAAATATGACCTTCCCTTCACCTTGCTAAGCGACGCCGAGCCCTGCGCAGTGGCCGCGGCCTATGGGAGCTATGGGCTGAAGAAATTCATGGGCAAGGAATACATGGGCATGATGCGCCACACCTTTGTGGTGGATGCAGAAGGAAAGATCGAAAAGATCTACACAAAAGTGAAGTCCGAAACCATGGCTGACGACATCCTCAGCGATCTGGGCCTGGCCTGAGTGCCGCCAAGGCCTCAAGGGCCAGGTCTGGAGCCAGCTGTAGCGGCATAGCACTGACTAGCAGCTGCTGCAGCAATGGTTTCAGCAGGGGGCCATCTCCTCCCGTGAGCCAAAAACTGCAGCCCGGGCAGCTTGTTTTGGCTTCACGCCCAGCGGCGGCCAAGGCGGCCGCCAGACCCCGCAAAACCCCAGCGGCCATAGCTTCTGGTGTGGAGTGAGGCCAAAGTTCCGGGGGCAGATCTAAGGGCGGGTCCAAGGCAGGCAGTCCTGCAGTTTCAGCAGCCAGGGCCCGCAACTGCAAGGCAGCTCCGGCTAGCAACCGTCCTCCCCCAAATCGGCCCTCGCTGGTGACCAGGGTGAGGCTCAGGGCGGTGCCGCCGTCCGCCACCAATACGGGACCAGAGGCAAGGCACCAGGCCCGCCAACCCACTAGGGCACGGTCCACCCCCAGCCAGCCAGGCTGCTCCAACAAGGGCACATCTTTCAAATGCAGACGCCGCTCCAGCGGCAATGGAGCAGAGGCGGGCACCTGGCCCACCGCCGCCCAAGCAACCAGCCCCTCAAGCTGTCCCACACCGGCTGGAGCACTCCACGTACGCAGGCAGCCCAGCTCACCCTCTGCCCAGTGCCATCGGCTGTTGCCGATCAGCAGCCAACGGCCCTCGCTCAGATGCCCTCGCCCATCAATCCCGGCAGATGGATGCCACATTCTTGTTGGAGACCACCGAAACGGGTCGCCCGGCCGCTGACATCTCCTAGATCAGGAGCACTGGAGTGCCAGTCGCCCACCGTGGAATAACCCTGCTCAAACAGCGGGTGCTGGGGCAATTTGTGCTCTTCCATGTAGTAGTAAACATCCCGTTTACTCCAGGAGAGAAGGGGCCGCAGCGACCAGCGCTGACGCACCGCATCCAGCGGTTCCATGGCCTTGCGGTGATCGGTCTGGCTGCCGCGCACACCACTGGCCCAACAGGTCACCGCCAGATCAGTGAGGGCCCGGTCGAGGGGTTCCACCTTGCGGATGCGGTGATAAAGCGCCAGATCTCCCGGCTGGTCGGTTTCCCAAAGGCGGCCGTGCAGAGCTTCCATCCGGGCCGGGCTCATGGCCGACTGGGCCACCACTAACTGAAGCTGGAGCTGATCTACCAGGCGCTCGGCATATTGATAGGTCTCCGGCGGCAGATAGCCCGTATCAACCCAGATCACGGTTATGGGCCGACCGATATTGGCGGTCAGCTCACTGGCCATGTGCAGCAAAACTGCCGACTGAATGCCAAAACTGGTTGTTAAGGCAAATCCTGCCCCGAAGGTGTTCTGAGCCCAGCTCAGGCGCTCTTGGGCCGACAAAGGTGCAAGCAGCGCCCTGGCAGCGTCCAGATCGATCGGCCGACCGGAGCCATCGGGTGAAAGAGCTGGGACTTGGGCCATCTGCATCAAACCATCATCGCCCTTTGAGTAAGTCGCTGGTTAGGGTTCAAAAGCAGGTGCCGGCGAAAGACCACCAAAGCAATGCTGAATCCTGAGGCGGCGCGATCGCAGGCTGCGGTGACCCCGCCAACCGCACCGGTGGTGATCGTGGGCGGGGGCTTTGGTGGGCTTTACACCGCCCTCGCCCTGGCAGAGCGCCGCCACCATCCACCAATCCTGCTGATCGAACCCAACGATCGCTTCCTATTTCTGCCCCTGCTTTACGAACTGCTGAGCGGCGAACTGCGCAGCTGGGAGATCGCACCTCGCTACGACAGTTTGCTGGCCGGCAAAGGGGTGGCCTGGCTGCAGGACCGGGTTGTGCGCATCGACGCCCAGTCATCACAAGTTCATACCGCCAGCGGCCGGTGCCTGGCCTTCAGCCGCCTGGTGCTGGCCACGGGCGCCCAGGCCAATGACTTCGGCATCCCCGGCGTAGCTGAATACAGCCTCGGTTTTCGCACCTTGGCAGACGTGGAACGGCTGCAGCGGCTAATTCAGACCTTGAAGGAGCGGTCCCGGCCCCTGCAGCGTTTGGCCGTGGTGGGAGCTGGTGCCAGCGGGGTGGAATTGGCCTGCAAGCTGGCCGACCAATTGCAGGGGAGCACGATTGTGGACCTGATTGAGCAGGGCCCCGGACTGCTCCCCCAGGCCAAGGCCTTCAACCGAGAACAGGCTGAGCAGGCCCTGCAACGCCGAGATGTGAGGCTGCGAACCCACACCCGCGTCGAGGCGGTGCAATCAGGTGGACTGACGCTGCTGGGGCCAGCGGGCTCGGAACAGCTGAAGGTTGATGGGGTTATCTGGACTGCAGGCCTGCGCTTTCAATCGCTTGAATGCCAGCCGCCAATTCCTGTCGACCGACTTGGACGACTGAGCTGCGAGCCCACCCTGCAGCTGGTCGATCAGCCCCACCTATTTGCCCTGGGCGATATCGCCCAGCAGGAGTTACCCCTGCCAGCCACGGCCCAAGTGGCCTTCCAACAAGCTGAGTGCCTGGCCGCCAACCTGATGCATT
This sequence comes from Cyanobium sp. BA5m-10, assembly GCF_024346255.1. Taxonomy (NCBI): domain Bacteria; kingdom Bacillati; phylum Cyanobacteriota; class Cyanophyceae; order Synechococcales; family Prochlorococcaceae; genus Cyanobium; species Cyanobium sp. BA5m-10. The sequence goes on from NZ_JAGQCP010000025.1 coordinate 23,548, forward strand.
CCCTTGCTGGCGAACCCCTCGATCCCTTCAACTACAACGACCTCGGCGAAATGATGAGCCTGGGCCGAGGTGAAGCAAGCCTCGTTGGCGGCGGATTCACCCTGGCGGGAGCGGCGGCATTTCAGATTCGCAAACTGGCCTACCTGGCCCGCTTACCTGGTAAGTCGCATCAGTTCAAAGTGGTCGCCGGCTGGCTAGCGGACTGGCCCCGGTGACCCTGCCGGGAGCCCAGGCTTGCGGTGGGCAAGGCCCGCCCATGATCAAATCCGTAATCGCTGTCTATCTGTGGTGAAACAAGGCGGCCTGGCGGGGCGCACGGCCGGCTTGCGACCCGCCCAAAAAAGACGCCTGGAACGCCTCTGTCACCGCCGCCATCCGGACGACCAGATAGCTGAATTGCTCTGCTTGCAGCGGCTTGCCAGCGAAAGCCGTGAGCTGGAGCTGCCGCTCACCTTGGTAGTGGATAGCCGGGGCCTGTGCCGGCTGCTCTGGGTGGGGCCGCTGGAGCAATCGGGCCGGCTGCTGGAGCGCCTGCCCGGCTCGGAGCGCCGCCAGGGCTCCGAGCTGCGGCTGATCACCTGCTGCGGCCGAACCAAACAACTCGAAGCCGGCCGCCAGGAGGGAATCGTGGGGCTGGACATAGCGCCCATCGTTTGGCTGCGCTTCGGCGACAGGGCGGGGGCGGGGGGCCAATGGCCCGCCCAACTGTTGGTGGCCCACCCCGACGCCGCCGAACCCTGGGCAGGCGAAGCGACTGAAGATCTAGCCGAGCTGTGCGGCCGGGATCCCCTCAGCCTCACCCCGCCAAATGCAGCCAGCGCTGGCGCCAAAGGCGCCAGCCAAGACGGCCCTGAACGGGTGCTGCTGCTAGCCCTCACCCCCGGCGAGCGCGGCCGGGCCCAGCGCCTTATCGCCGAACTGGAGGGACTCGTAGGCAGCGCCGGTGCCGTGTCGGTGGGAGTGGTGGAGCAGCGCCGCAGCCAGGTTGCCCCCCAGACCCTCTGGGGTGAGGGGAAAGTGGGTGAAGCGGCCCTGGAGGCCCGGCGGCTCGGCGCCACCCTGGTAGTGACAGACCGGGAGCTCACACCGGTGCAAGCCCGCAATCTGGAGCGGCTCCTCGATCTGCCGGTGAGCGACCGCAGTGAACTGATTCTCGACATCTTTGCCCAACGGGCCGCCAGCGCCGCCGGGCGCCTCCAGGTGGAGCTGGCCCAACTGCGCTACAGGCTGCCCCGACTCACCGGCCGCGGCCGCAGCCTGTCGCGGCAGGGGGGAGGAATCGGCACCCGGGGACCGGGCGAAACCCAACTGGAAAAAGATCGTCGCGCCATCGCCCGCCGGATTGAGCGATTGCAGCGGGAGGTGAGCCAGCTGGGCGAGCACCGGGCCCGGTTGCGCCGCAGCCGCCAGGGACTGCGGCGACTGGCCCTAGTGGGTTACACCAACGCCGGCAAAAGCTCCTTGCTCAACGCCTTAACCAAGGCCAGCGAAGCCCGCGCCGTGCTGGCCGAAAACAAGCTGTTCGCCACCCTTGATCCCACCACCCGACGACTTGAATTGCCGGAACCAGTGCTGCTCACTGACACGGTGGGCTTCATCCGCGATTTGCCCCCGCCCCTGCTGGAAGCCTTCCGCTCAACCCTGGAGGAAACCCTTGAAGCTGAGGGCCTGTTGATCGTGGTTGATCTGGCCGACCCGGCCTGGCCCGAGCAGTGGCGCACCGTCAACACCATCCTCGATTCCCTTGGAGCAACCGCCCCCAGGCGCCTGATCGCTAATCAAATCGACCGCTGCCCAGCCGGGGAGGTGGAGCGAGCCCGGGCGCTAGCCCCAACGGCCCTATTCATTTCCGCCACCGCCTGCCTGGGCCTGCAGCACCTGCGCCAGGAGTTGCGCAGCTGGCCCGAGTCAGCGCCTGAGGACGAAAACACCACATCTGCGCGCTGACTTGTGGCACGATCAGCACTTGCTTTCTTCCTCCCTTTCAGCCTCTATGGCCCTCCAACTCGGCGATACCGTTCCCGATTTCACCCAGGATTCCCAGCTCGGGCAGATTAATCTCTACGACTTCGGCGCTGACAGCTGGGTTGTGTTGTTCTCCCACCCGGCCGACTACACCCCTGTTTGCACCACAGAATTGGGAGAGGTATCCCGGCTGCGCCCTGAATGGGAAAAGCGCAACGTCAAAACCATCGCCCTAAGCGTGGATTCCGCCGAAAGCCACAACGGCTGGATCTGCGATATCAACGAAACCCAGAACACAACAGTTGATTATCCGATCCTGGCGGATGCCGACAAAAAGGTGAGCGACCTTTACGGGATGATTCACCCCAACTCCCTTAACAATCTGACCGTGCGTTCGGTGTTCATCATCGATCCCAACAAGAAACTGCGCCTGCAAATCACCTACCCCGCCAGCACTGGCCGCAACTTCCACGAAATCCTGCGGGTGATTGATTCCCTGCAGCTCACCGACAACCACTCCGTGGCCACCCCGGTGAATTGGAAAGACGGCGACGATTGCGTAGTGGTGCCATCGATCTCCACCGAAGATGCCCGCGCCAAATTTGCCAAGGGCGTCACTGAGATCAAGCCCTACCTGCGCATGACCCCCCAGCCCAACAAGTGAGCTTGGGCTGATGCGGGTGTTGGGGTTGATGAGCGGCACAAGCGCCGATGGCGTGGATGCCGTCCTGGCCAGCTTCAGCGGGCCGCCCCAACGTCCGCGCTGGAAGCTGGAAAAGCACCACTTCAACCCTTACCCCGCCGAGCTCCAACGCCAGCTAATTGGCGTTGGCCAAGGCCAATCGTTCGATAGTTCAACGCTGCTCGAATTGGCGGAAGCCGTGACCGAGCAGCAAGCTCTCGCCGCCAGAGCATGCGACCCCCAGGGCGGGGCCAAATTAGTTGGCTGCCACGGCCAGACCCTCTGGCATCGCCCGCCCCAGGATGGTCAGCGGGGTGCCAGCTGGCAACTACTTCAAGGGCCGCTGCTGGCGGAACTGCTGGCTACGCCGGTGGTATTCGATTTCCGCAGTGCCGATCTGGCCCTTGGCGGTCAGGGAGCGCCACTTGTCCCACCTGCAGACCAGGCCCTACTGGGTCGTTGCGGCGGCTGGCGGGCGGTACTGAATCTGGGGGGCATCGCCAACCTCACCCTGATCCCTCCAGCCCAGGGGCCCGAAAGTTGCCTGCCAGTGCGGGGCTGGGACTGTGGTCCTGCCAATACCCTGCTGGACCTGGCAACCATGCACTTCAGTCGCGGCCAGCAGAGCTATGACGCTGATGGGGCCTGGGCCCGCCAGGGACAGATGGATGAAGCCCTGATTCAACGCTGGTTAGCTGAGCCCTATTTCCAGAGCCCACCGCCAAAGTCCACCGGTCGAGAGCTATTCGGCCAGGCAGACCTGGAGCGACGGCTGGCCGAAGTCAAGGGGAGAGACGCGGCGGATGCCCTAGCCACCCTGACCGGCTTCAGTGCCGCGGTTGTAGCCCAGGAGTTGGGCCATGGGCCCCAAGCGATCGAGCTGCTGGTAGCTGGCGGTGGCTGCCGCAACAGCCTGCTAGTAGAACAACTGCAACGCCGCTGCCGCGGCCTGATCGTGCGGCCGCTGGCGGAATTTGGCATCGGCGAGGCAGAGAGAGAGGCCTTGGCCTTCGCCCTGCTGGCCTGGTGGCACGCCCTGGGGCATCAGGGGAATCTGCCCTCAGTCACCGGCGCCAGCGGCGGCGCCGTGCTGGGGCTGTGCGCCCGTCCTCAGTCCGGTCGGTGCAAGCGAACCCTGCGGGGAGCTCCGCGCAGGCGCTGGGTTTTCTGGGCCTGACTGGCCTCCAATTCCTGACGAAAAAACTCAGATTGGAAACCAGCCTGAACCGGGGAAGCCTGGCTGGCCTGGGCCTGCTGCAGCCGCTCCACACCTTGCTGGATCAGCACCTTGGCCATGTTGCTCACCGTGCGGGACTCGGCATCCGCGAATTCAGCCAACTGTTGGCAGAGCTCCTCGGGCAACACCACCTGAATGCGCGGTGATTTGGACTTGCCACTCGAGGAGGTCTGCCGGGTGGCCACGGAGTTGCGAAGCAAGCGTGGGGCAGAGCTGGAGCTTGCAATCCCCAGCCCATACCCCTCAGATACCAATCAGTGTACAGAGATGCACAAGGGTAGTATCCAAGACTATGCTGAAGGCAACCATCCCATCGGAGGTGCACACCGTGCCCCGTTCCTCCACCCCAAGCACCTCAACCCCTGCCTCGGCTGCCCAGGGCCGCAAGCGCCGGACAGCCGAACGCAGCGATGTGCTCGTCTCCGCAGTAATCAGCACCTACCTGCTCACCCACCTGCATCACGTTCTGCAGCGGGCTGAATACGGCGCCCAGCAGGAGGGAAGAGGCGCACTTGCAGCCAACTACGCCGAGCTGCGCAAAGTGCTTTGCCTAGATGCCCGCAGTATGGAAGATGCCTCAGCCTGTGGCACACCTGAGCAAGGCGAAAACCAGCTAGCCGCCTGAACCGATTCGATTTAAAATTCAGCCAATTTGCTGCCAGCAATGACCGCCAGCAACGACGACGTCCTACGAGTCGAAGCCCTACAAGACGACGCTGAACGACCTCTGCATGCCAACAATGCTGCTGAGCTCTACGCCCAAATCAGTGGCGACCACGACCTAACCCAAGCGCTGTTCCGCCAGGCCCTACAGGATCCTTCCGGGGCCATTAGCCGAATCATTGAGCTGGGCCAGCAGTTCGGCTTGCCGGTCACCTCCCAAGAGATCCGCACCTACATCTCCACCCTGGATGACAGCGTCAGCAAGCAGTGGCTGGTGAAGGCTCGCGGAGGGCTCTGAGTTGGTGCGGCGCTGTTGTCGCTGATCACGCTCCCCACCTGCCCAGCTGAAAAAGAGCCAGTAACTCACAAGCGCCAGACCAGCTGCGACAACCAGAGCTGCCACCTGCTCAAGGCGCTTAATCATGGCAATCACACGGGCAGGTGAGACGAGTCTGCACCAGATGATTGCCTAGCCGCCCCCCCGACAGACGGGTCGCCAGGGATGATGGATTTGGTCCCTAGACCCTTATCCGTGCTCCGCCTCGAACGCCTCGGCAAGATTTATCCCACTGGCGAGGTGCTGCGGGATGTCACCTGGGAGGTGAGGCCTGGAGACCGCATTGGCTTGGTGGGCGTCAACGGAGCTGGTAAGTCCACCCAGATGAAGATCATTGCGGGGCTGGAAGAGCCCAGCAGTGGCCTGGTGGTGAAGCAAGGCGAACCCAGCATTGCCTACCTGCAACAGGAATTCGACGTCGATCCAGCCCGCACGGTGCGAGAGGAGCTGTTCCAGGCATTCGGCGAAGCAGCTGAAGTGCTGATCCGCCAGCACCAGCTGGAGCACGAGATGGCCAGCGAGAAGGCCGCCAGCGACCCAGACCATCTCGACGAGCTAATCCACGAGCTAGGCCGGCTGCACAGCCGTTTCGAGGCGTTGCACGGCTACGAGCTCGACGCCCGCATCGACAAACTGCTGCCCACCATTGGCTTCAGCCCCGAGGGGGCCGAACAGCTGGTGGGGGATTATTCCGGCGGCTGGCAGATGCGCATCGCCCTCGGCAAAATCCTCCTCCAGGAACCGGATCTGCTTCTGCTCGACGAGCCCACCAACCATCTGGACGTTGAAACAATCCAGTGGCTCGAGGGCTATCTGGTCGAACAGACCGCGGCCCTAGTTGTGATCAGCCACGACCGCACCTTTCTGGATCGGGTCTGCAACCAGATAGTGGAGACCGAACGGGGGGTATCGCGCACCTACCTGGGCAATTACAGCCAGCATCTAGAGCAGAAAGTCCTGGAGCGCGAAGCAACCCAGGCCGCATTTGATCGCCAACAAAAGGAGCTGGGAGCCCAGCAGGCCTACATCGACCGCTTTCGGGCCAGTGCCACCCGCTCCACCCAGGCCAAAAGCCGGGAGAAACTGCTGGAGAAGGTTGAGCGGGTCGAAGCTCCGCTCGAAGGTGTCGGCGGGCCGCAATTCCGCTTTCCCGAAGCACCACGCTCTGGGCGCGTGGTGGCAGACATCAAAAACCTGACCCACAGCTACGGCGACCAGATTCTGTTTTTAGGGGCTGAGCTGGAGGTGGAACGGGGTGACCGCATCGCCTTTGTCGGGCCCAACGGCGCCGGCAAATCAACCCTACTGCGCCTAATCATGGGCAGCGAACAGCCCGAGGACGGCTGCGCCAGCCTCGGGGAGCACAACGTGATAGCGAACTACTTCGAGCAGAACCAGGCCGAAGCCCTAGACCTCTCCAAAACCGTGATCAACACGATCTTCGAGGTAGTGCCAGACTGGACTCAGACCCAAGTGCGCTCACTGCTAGGCAGCTTCTGCTTCAGCAACGAAAGCGTATTCAAGGAGGCCGGCAAACTCTCTGGAGGAGAGAAAGCCAGGCTGGCGCTGGCGTTAATGCTGCTCAGCCCCTGCAACCTCCTAGTTCTGGATGAGCCCACCAATCACCTTGATATTCCAGCCAAGCAGATGCTGGAAGACGCGCTGATCGAATATGAGGGTGCGGCCTTGCTGGTGAGCCACGACCGCTATTTCATCTCCAGGGTGGCCAACCGGATCGTGGAGATCCGGGATGGCCAACTGGTGCTCTACCGCGGCGATTATTCCTATTACCTCACCAAGAAAGAAGAGGAAGCTGGCCTGGCCCGGCAGGCCGAAGAAGCAGAACGCAAAACGGCAAAACAGGCCGCCAACAAGGCCAAACAGGCGTCTCGAAAATCCCAGTCAAAATCCAGCTGAGCAGCCCAGCCCGCAGTCCCTGCCTCAGCGGGTACACAGAACTTCACCGCCGCTTAGGCAGGAAGACTCATTTCACTAGCCCCCTTGGCTTGGTGTGCATAAGCTGACAAGGAGTCGCCACCGCAGGAGATCATGGGTAATTCACACATGGGCCCCAACGCCCAGGGCACCAGCTATCACGTCGCCGGCCATCAAGACAATGGCCGCCAAGGCGACGCTTTGGAGGTGTATTTCGAATGCATCACCACCTGCTCCCTGGATGACGGCGCCTGCGTGACGCGCTGCGTTGAAGAGCTACGCGAACAGCCCTGAGCTCAGACGTCGGCCAGCCCATCACCGCGCAACAGCAAATCAGCACAGGGAAAGCGCCCTGTCGCAACCGCTACGCGAGCGAATGAAACAGTTTGTAGCGTTATGGGGTCAAATAGTTACCTGTGGTGCGTGCCATGTCTGAACCACTCGCCCTCAGCCTCGGCCAGCAGTTTGAGCTGGAGCGCATGAACCGAGCTATTGAAGCCACCGCCGATCCCCAGACCCTGCAAGGCATTGCCAAGCAGCTACTCCAGGCCTGGCATAGCCAAAAGGCGGCAACCCAGTGGGTGATGCGTCAGCAACTCGGTGCACCTACCCAAGTTTCGCCAAGCCTGGGTAGTCCGTGGGGGCAAGAGGCCTAGGGGGCTGGGGTTAATTGGGCTGGAATAACCGTCAACCGCATCAATGTTCCGGCCCTATTCAGCCGAAGCTCCAAGCTTCCCCCCACCCCCGCCCTCTCCACCGCTGTTACCAGCTGGGAGGGGCTAGCGATGGGCTGATCACCCACGGCAACTATTACATCGCCCTTTTGCAGGCCTGCCCGCGCCGCTGGCCCGGAAGCTTGCACCGCCATCACCCGCACCCCTTGATTCAGCCCAGTGCCATCACCGGCACGAACCCCGTCGAGACTTACGCCGATTACTGGGTGGCTGACACGGCCAGAGGTAAGCAATTGGCGGGCAATATCCCGGGCCCGGTTAATCGGAATAGCAAATCCCAAGCCCGCACCAGGCCCGGTACGCACCAAGGTGTTAATGCCGATCACCTCGCCATCAGCGTTTAGCAGCGGACCGCCTGAATTGCCCGGGTTAATTGCTGCATCGGTCTGAATCAGATCCAAGCGCTTGTCTGTGATGCCCAGCTTGCTGGCATTGCGGTTGAGGTTGCTGATGATCCCCATTGTCACGGTGTTGTCCAACCCGTAAGGGTTGCCTACGGCAATTGCCCACTCGCCAACTTGCAGGCTGTCGGAGTTGCCCAAGGGCGCTACTGGCCAGGGGCCGCTGCCCGCCAACCTCACAACCGCCAGATCCGTGAGGCGATCGAGGCCGACAACCGTGCCTTCAACCCGGCGACCGCCCTGCAGCCCCACGGTCACCCGGTCTGATTTCTCCACCACGTGGGCATTGGTCAGAATCAAGCCCTCAGCCTGAAAAATAAAGCCGCTTCCCTGCCCCCGCTCCGTGCGCTGAGAGGGCTGCTGCTGCTGCTGGGGCATGCCAAAAAATTGGCGAAACAGGGGGTCGTTGAGCAGCCCTCTTGGCAAGCCTCCCGAAGCACTACCTGAGGCAGCCACGGTCCGTTCCGTGTCAATGGTCACCACCGCGGGTCCAGCACGGCGAACAGCAGCCGCCACAAATGACTGGCGGTTCAGGCTGACTGAAGTTGCACTCTGGGCGAGGGCGGCAGCGCCTGGCCAGGGAGCCGGGGGTGCCATTAGAGCCATCAGCACCAGCCCTGAACCCAGCCAGGGCAAGGCCCGCGAATCAGCCATCAATACAGGACTCAACTAGTCAAAACGTAAGCAACCAGCCAGCGACTGCCTAGAGCGGGATTTCCCTCCCAGGAAAGCCGCAACGGGCGATCAGGATCGGCCCTAATATTGGTAAACAAATCTTTCAATCCATGGACACCGGGCGACTGCTAATTGCTTTTCTCGCCTTCGGTGCCGCTTGCAGCACCCTGTGGGCCTGGATGGTTGCCAATATTGGAGAGGTTGCAGTCGTTGATCCCCAAACGGCTCGCTCCAGGCAATGATGGAATTGCGACACGCAACCATCTATCTGAGGCCAGCTTTAAGGCCATGAACACTGTGCTCTCCCAGCTTTTACCCCTGCTCTACGGGGCCTGTTTTGTGGCTCTGCTATGGCAAGCCTTCAGGGTGATGGGCCAAGGATTCCACGCCATTCCCCGTCCCGGTGATCGAGATGCCATGGGTACGCCAGCAGCACAAGCACCCGAAATCAGGTCCAATCACGACCGCACCGGCAGACTCACCATCCATCCGGAGCTGCTTGATTCAGATGGTCAGATCACCCAAGAAGACCTCTTAACCGTCCGCTTCAGCGGCGACAACGAGCAAGCTGCTTACCCAGGTGACCTCAGCTGAATAGGCTCTCCGTTGAGCAAGCGTTTTTCAGCGGAGACAGAAGGTGGATCAACGGACCCGAATAGTGGCTGCAGTGCTGACCAGTCTCAAACTGCCACCTCGTTTTCGCCTCAAGCTGATCAAGGAAGATCCGATTCGGTTGGAGTTGAGCATCACGCCTGCCTACGGCAGGGATCCAATTTTGGTAGGCCTGGTTGAATCTCAGGATCTCGTGGCTCGTCGCGACCGAGAGGGGCGCATCCCCAGGGACCTGCAAGGCACCTGGGACTGGACTGTTCGCCACGGCAAGGTGAGCACCGGGGGCTGGAATCCTTACCTCAAGGAGGCCTTGCAAACCATGTTTGAAACCGGCCTACCGGCGATCGTCTACGAGGAGCTCACAGGCGAGGCCTACCACCCGGTAGATGGCATTCGCCACGTGCGCTGATTCCACAAGGACAGCCCCCTGCCAACGCCCCCGCTACCGATTGACGGCCTGCTGGCGCCGCTGCTCGAAGCCTGCAGGCCCGGTGCCACCGTGCTGCTCCAGGCACCCCCTGGAGCAGGTAAAACGACTCGTGTGCCCCTGGCTCTGCTAGCAGGACTCAACCTGGAGTCGGGCAAGCCGGGTGCCGCATCTGGCCGCATCTGGATGCTGGAACCCCGTCGCCTGGCAGCCAAAGCGGCAGCCCAAAGGCTGGCGGCCGAGCTCGGTGAGCCCCTCGGCCAGCAAGTTGGCTACAGCGTGCGGCTCGAATCCTGCATCTCAGCCGCCACCCGACTGGAGGTGCTTACAGACGGCCTGTTTCTGCGGCGCTTGCAGGCAAATCCTGGCCTTGATCGGGTGGACTGCCTGATTTTTGACGAATTCCACGAGCGCGGCGCCGACACCGACCTATCCCTTGCCCTGGTGCGTCAGGCCAGGGAGCTGCTGAGGCCAGAGCTGCAGCTGGTGCTGATGTCTGCCACCCTCAACCTGGCCCCGCTGGCGGAGCAGCTGCCTGGGGCCACCGTGCTGACCAGCGAAGGGCGTTGCTATCCGGTGGCAATCAGCCACCAGCCACCGCGACCAGGCGAAAGGCTGGCGCAACAGGTGGTGCGCGCCCTTGAGCAGCACTGGCTAGAGCCGCGCGGCGACGGCGAAACCGTGCTGGTTTTCCTCCCCGGGCAGAGGGAGATCCAGGACTGCAGCAGGGCGATCGCCGCCACCGACTGGGGAAAGCCCAGCCATCAAGGCGTGGAGTGCGTTCCCCTGCACGGCAACCTGCCGTTGGAGGCCCAGGGCCGCGCTATCGGCCCGGCCAGCAACGCCGCGGGCAAGGTGGTGCTCGCCACTTCCATCGCTGAGAGTTCCCTCACCTTGGCCGGGGTAACGCTGGTGCTCGACAGTGGTCTGAGCCGCCGCAACCGCTTCGATCCCGGAAGTGGACTTGATGGCCTCGTCACCGTACCCGCAAGCCAAGCCAGCGCTGATCAACGGGCCGGCCGGGCCGGGCGCCTGGGTCCAGGTCGCTGCCTGCGCCTCTGGTCGCCCGCTGAACAGCAGCGTCGTCCCGCTTTCGATCCACCGGAGTTGCTCGAGGTAGATCCATTGCCCCTGGCCCTGCAACTGGCCCAGTGGGGCGATCCCCTTGGCAGGGACCTGCATTGGATAGACCCACCAGCGCCTGCACCCCTAAAGGAGGCCCGTCTGCAGCTCGACCAGCTTGGTGCTCTGGCAGCCACCGGGCGGCTTAACAGCCACGGGCAGCGCCTGGCCCAGCTGGGGGTGCATCCGCGCCTCGCCCAGCTGCTACTGCTGGGCGAGCAACTAGGCCAATTGGAGCTGGCCTGCGGCCTGGCGGTGCTGCTGAGCGAGCGCGATCCCCTCAACCGTCAGGAGGCCGGCAGTGACCTGCTGCGGCGGCTTGATTGGCTAGGTGAAAACCGCCCTGGAGATAGCTCCCAGCGCCGGCTGCGTCAGCTGCAAAGCCAGCTGCAGCGCCAGGTCAGGCAGCTAGGTGGTATTAGTTCCAGTCCTCCAGCTGCAATGCCGGTTGGCCGATCCGTAACCCTGTCGGAAGCGGCGGCCTCGCTAGTTGCCGCCGCCTATCCCGAGCGGCTAGCCCTAGCCAGAGCAGGAAAGCCTGGCCGCTACCTGCTCAGTGGCGGCCGCGGCGCCGTGCTCCATGCAGACGATCCCCTAGCGGCCTGCTCTGCTCTGGCCGTTGCCCAGCTTGACGGCCAGGGCCAGGACGCTCGCATCCAGCTAGCGATCCCCATTGATATCGGGCAACTGCGGCAACTGGCGGAGCAGCCCGGCGGACAAGGAAATATCGCGGTGGAGGCGCGTTGGGATGGAGAAGGTCAACGGGTGCGCTGCGAACGCTCCCTGCGACTAGGGGCGCTGGTGCTTGAGCGCCGCAGCTGGAGCGAAGCAGAACCGGCCTTGATTCGCAGCGCCCTACTTGAGGGCCTGCGGCAGCTGGGACTGGAGGCTCTGCCATGGGATCCCGTTAGCCGCCAACTCCAGCAACGCCTCAGCCTGGCCCACCAGCACCTAGGAGCCCCATGGCCCGACTGCAGCCCCCAGCAGCTACTGGAACAGCTAGACGAATGGCTCGGCCCCCACCTCAACGGCCTCCGCAGCCGCGACGACCTGCAGGGAATACCCCTAGGCGAAGCCCTCTGGGGTGACGCCCCCTGGAGCCTGCGTCCCCAACTAGATCAGCTGCTGCCTGTGGCCCTGACCGTGCCCTCTGGCCGCCAAGTCAAGCTCGATTACAGCAGCGGCCAGCCCGTGCTGGCGGTAAAGCTGCAGGAGCTCTTCGGCGCTCGCACAAACCCAATGGTGCTCTCAGGTCAGCTAGCAGTGACCGTGCACCTGCTCACACCGGCCGGCCGGCCGGCGGCGATCACCCAGGATCTGGCGGGCTTCTGGGAGCGCAGCTATCCGGAGGTGCGCAGGGAGCTGCGCGGGCGCTACCCCCGTCACCCCTGGCCAGAAGACCCGTGCCAAGCCCAGGCGACGGCCCTTACCAAAGCAAGGCTGCAACAGGGGAGTCATCGAGCCTGAGGGGCATGGGGCAATAAGGCACCTGCCTGCCCCAAACTGGAACTTTCCGGCAAGGCTGCCTTGGCTCGCTTTTACGTCAACAACCGTCGTGATGGCTCGCGCCTGCTTAGCAGCGCCCTAGTGATCTGCGTCGCAGGGCTGATCCGCGTTGACCATCCGATTGGGCGATCGGTAGCGCTGATAGCAGGCCTGGTGAGCCTCTACTGGTGGATCTGCTACCGGCAGATCCAGCCGTGACTGCAGCCGGTGAATTTTCAGGCATACCGCGCTACGGCGTGACAGAACTGAATGGCGCGGTCGCATCGCTGCTAGAGCGCGGTTTTGCACCTCGGTTTCTGCTTGACGCAACCGTGAGCAGGCCCCAGCTCAAAAAGGGACATCTCTGGATGACCCTGGTCGACGAGCAGGCATCAATTTCGGCGGTGGTTTGGGCTTCCCAGCTGGCGAAGCTCAGCTTCGTTCCCGAAGACGGAGATGGGGTCGTAGTGGTGGGCAAGCTCAACTTTTGGAGCAACCGGGCAAGCCTCTGCGTTCAGGCTCTGGACATCAGGCCAAGCCTGAGTTCGGTCCTGCGTCAGTTCGAACAAGTGCGGGAGCGGCTAGCCCTCGACGGGCTGCTGAATCAAGCTCGCAAGCGCCCCCTACCCGCTTTCCCAAGGCGCATTGCCCTACTCACGAGCTGTCCGAGCTCCGCGTTGGCCGACATGCTGCGCACCAGCGCCGAACGCTGGCCGGCGACAGCTGTGGTCGTGGTGCCAATACCAGTACAAGGCCCCGTACACGAAGCCATCTGCCGAACCCTGGAAAAACTGAACTCTCAAGTGGAGCGGTTGGGCATCGATGCGATCGTGATCGGCCGAGGTGGCGGCAGCCGCGAAGACCTAGCCGTGTTTGATAACGAAGTGGTGGCGCGGTGCTTAGCCGCCTGCCCAGTGCCCGTGGTCAGCGGCATTGGCCACGAAGATGACACCACCGTTGCAGACCTGGTGGCGGACTACAGGGCCGCCACCCCCACCGCTGCCTTGGTGGCCCTATTGCCAGATCACCGCGTAGCGGTGCAGACATTGCAGCAGCAGGGGAGACATCTGCAGCAACTCATCCAACTGAGGCTGCAGGGAGAACGTCAGCGACTCAGTCGGGATCGAGAACGACTAGCGGGGGTAAATCCCCTCGCCCTTTTGACCAGTCGTCGCCAGGCCCTGGGACATGCCCAGCAGCTGCTGCAAGCACTTTCGCCTGCACACCAGCTCAAGAGAGGATTCTGCTTGCTGAGCGATGGCAAAGGGGTTGTGGTGCGCTCCGTGCAGCAACTTAAAAAAGGCGGCGAAGTCATCGCCCAACTCACAGATGGGCAGGCAAGCGCCGTGGTGCGCGAGATTCTGCATCAAGCTCCGGAGGCGAAGCCCTGAACGATGCCTAAAGCAAAAGCCACAAGCAAAACACAAGAAAATGAAAGCATCGAAAACGTTGGCGCCGATCTCTCATACAACGAAGCCCACACCGCCCTACAACTGGCCTTATCAGCCCTGCAAGCCACGGACCTGGATGTTGAAGCAATGACAGGCCTATACCGGCAAGCCCGCGCCTACCTGAATCGCTGTGAAGCGGTACTCGCCCATGTGGAACAGGAAGTGATGTTGTGGCAGGAAGGAGATAACGCTGTAGTCCCCTTTAAAGAGCTCACCTAGAACCACCTCAAATCATGGCAGCCAATTCCGAAAACAGCTCTAGCAACACCACCACCGCCATTCAGGGCAATTCAACCTTGAAATGGCTGTATCTGGCCTTGGCGATCAGCGGTGCAGTACTGCCCTGGCTGGCAAACGTTGACTTCATCAGGGAATACGGATCAAGCTTCGACTTGGGCATGTTTGTCCGTCTTGCAAATGCAAATCCAGCCGCCAGTTCCCTATCAAGAGACCTAGCAATAGGAGCAACGGCAGTGGTGATTTGGATTGTGCAGGAGAGCAAGCGGCTGCAGATGCGAGGGCTGCCTTGGGTACTGCTCAGCTGCGTAACATTTGCCTTCGCATGTGGAGCCCCACTGTTCTTGTATTTACGAGAGCGCCGCCTGGAGGAAATAGCGCGCGACCAAGAGCCTAAGACTACCGGCCAGGAAATAGCGGCAAGTAATTAGCAGTAAGTAATTAGCGAAAAGCTCAAGAAGACGGGTCGTCTTCACTGACGACCTGTACATCAATGGTGACATGACTAACATCAAACTGTTCATTGGGCTCTGCACCCTCCGTAGGCGCGGCAAAAGCACCTCCACAAGCTGGGCAAATTTCCTTCTCCATGGAGGTGAAACCACAAGTATCACAGGTACGCAATCTTCTTTGAATCACCTGCCAAGCCACAAAGCCAGCCGCTCCCAGCAATAGGGGCAACAGCACCAGGAGCAAGGTTATGCCTCCGAGAAGATCGAGCACGAAGCGCCCTGCCGGACCGGGAGCAAGGAGCAGCAAGAGCGCTAACAGCAACCAGAGCCAGGTACGTGATCGCTCCATCAGCTGATCTCAATTGGGGCAGATGCATCCATCCTGACGCGCTGGCGCCGTTCCATGACTACACACAAACACTGACCGTAGTAAAGGATGACACCAACCAACCAAACCCAAAGACTCAACAACAAAACACCGCCCACCAATCCATAGGCCTGGAAGCGCACCCCTACTGCCAACAGAATGCGCCCAAGCACCAAATTAAGGATGGTAAGGGTTGAACCTATTAAAAGCGCCCCAGGGAACAGAGGCTGCCAAGCGACACGACGCGATGGTAATACCCACAACAACAACATGGCTAAAGCAATAGCAATCAGCAACGAAATAAACAAATCGAGAATTGATGACACGGGACGCTGCAAATCGCGAGCAATGGGCAAAATCTCCAAGGCACGGGCCCACAAGCTTGCCGAACCCAGCAGTCGCATGCTGGTGAAAGCCTGATCCACCACAATAAAAAGAGCGAATAATGAAACAAGACCGAAAGCCTTGATACGCAAACGCAGATAACGGACTACCAAACGCTTCCATGGCAAATCTTCAAGCCCAGCCGGGCGATTCCACCAAAGACGATCAGCACCACGCTGCAAAGTGAGATAGGCGTTGCTTGCCGTTAAAATCAATACAACGGCACCAAGGATTCCAGCCCCAAATCCTTGCCTTAAAAAAGCTGACAATGTGGAAGAGAAAATCGGCATCGCCGAGCTGGGCAAGATTTCCGAAACGACTACCAACAATCTTTCAACCAAACCCTCATCCCCGCCTAGCAACCTTGCCGCAATGGAAAGTGCTATCAGAAGTACGGGGAACAAAGACTGAAGACTGTGATATGCGAAAGCAGCACTGAGGTCAACACAGTCGAGCTTCAGCCACAACTTATAAGCCAGCCAAAAGGGCAGTAAACCTTGCCTCTGAGCACCATCCCATCTACGCAGGTCCCAGAGAGCTCGTGAACGCACTATCTAGCCACCATCTGGAACTAGATGGACACTAGACGCAGACGCTGTAGTTACCAAGCCCCACCAAGAAGCTTAACCAACAAAAAAGCCACCCCTACGGGTGGCTTTTGAGTAAACCGCCCCATCCTCTTTCAAGAAGATGGGGCAATTTATTTGGATGAATATTTTACCTGGCATCG
>NZ_JAGQCP010000026.1:0-38259 GCF_024346255.1 Cyanobium sp. BA5m-10
AGTCATACGCCTCCTCACATCAGCCTTAAAGGCCTCGCTGTAACGACGCATTGCTCTGCTCCATCAAGCCCCCTGGTGAAAAAAGTGGTCGAGATGGAGAGGCGTCAACTTTCCTGGCAGAGGGGGAGTACGGGGGAATGGCTTGAAGTCCCCATGCCTGCCGCGGCGCTCAGGTCAACTCCTCTATTGGTGCCGCACGAAAGTCGCGATAGGCTGAATACTGTCGCTCTCGCTCGCCATGGCTTCCGCGCTCCATCCGCCCGCGATCAAGCTCGTCGGCAGCAATGGCCAGATCTCCCTGGGCAAGCAGTACGCCGGCCGCCATGTTCTTGTGGAAGAGCCTGAGCCGGGTGTCTGGATCGTTCGCACCGCCACAGTGATTCCAGACAATGAGCGCTGGTTACACGAACCCGCTGCCGCAGCAGCCCTGCAGGCTGCGATGGTCTGGTCCGCCAGTCACCCACCAGCGGATGCCGATCTGGATGAAACCCTGATGCGCCTTGGCTGTGATTAAGCATGAAGGCTGCATCAGGCTGGATCTGAACAACCCGGTGTTTCAGGAGCAGTTGCTCACGCTGCAGAAGGCTGAGCGCCATGCGGCACTCGACACCCTCAACAAGATCCGCCAGCTCACCTGGAACCAGCTCTATCGCAACCCAGGGATCAAGTGGGAGAAGATCACAAGCATCAAGCCACCGGCTGGAATCGATGCCGTTTATTCGTTGCGGATCAGCAAATCACGCAGGGCAACAGCGCATCGTGAGGGTGAGTACATGCGATTACTCACCATTGCCCCGGATCACGACGCGACCTACGGGAGGAAATGATTCATAAGTTTCAGGCTGCAGCAAACTGCACCCCAGTTCGACTCCTAATATCCCCGCCGGTGAAGGAAGCATGGATGCCAGGGCAGACACCTCAGCCTCTAGCGGGCGACTAGGACGCAGGCGCCTGGCTCGCTCCCCAGGTTGTTGCCCGCAAACTGGCCGATTGTGGGGTGTAGGGGGTTTAGGCCTGCGGCCTGGTGAAAGCGGCTCAGGTGTTGTTCCGGCTGCAGGTGGCCCAGGTTTTGGTTCCGGCAGGATGCGCTGGTGGCTGCGAAAGCGCCCTCCCCTCCTTGTTGACCAGTACAGGCGTATCATGGACTGAGCGGCGATTGCTCGGTGTGGGTAGGGTTTTTCTGTTCGACATCCAGGGTTGGATCACCCTGATCCTGGGCGGCCTGCTGGCGCTGATTACTCTTTTCTCGTCTTACAGCCATGTCCACATCCTCAGCGAGATCGCAGCCCTAGGGCTGCTTTCAGGAGGCTGGTCTGGCCCCTGCTGAGCGGTTGCCGGTGGCTCGTGAACTGGGTGAGACCAGCTTGATGTTCCTTGTGCATTCCACCATCACACCTGAGCCGATGGCCGGCTACGCCTCGCACATCTGCCTCGGTGCCCGCCTCGCCGGCGCGGGTGTTGAACCCTCAGCGGCATTAATGTGGCATGAAGGAGGTTTCGGTATGACACCAGCAACGATTGACCTCAATGGTCTCGACAGCGACATTCGCGCCAATGTGCTACGACAGCTAACTGCTTCTGGACTGTCCGAACAGCTCTTCGTGAACCAGGTTTATCACGCTTTGGCAGGGGGCCAATTCAGCCTTCTCGATCTTCTGGGCCCAAATGCTGGCACCCTTGAAGCCATGCAAGAGCTGGCCGAGGGGCGAGGAGTGACCGCAGAGAACATTGAACAGTTGTTCGCCGACCTGCATGCGGACGATTGAACGCTCAACACAGTTCAAAAAAGACTATAAAAAGTATTTCAAAAGTGTCTACGGCTCGGAGCTGGATGCCCGCCTCAAAGAGGTGATCGGGCATCTTCTGGCCGAACAGCCTCTCCCAATCTGGTTTCGCGACCATCAGCTCAGAGCCAACTGGAAGGGATATCGCGACTGTCACGTCTTCCCGGATTTGGTGCTTATTTATCAGCTCCAGGGCGGTGAGGTGCTTCGGCTTGTTCGTCTGGGATCGCACAGCGAGCTGTCGCTTTGAGTCCTGGCCAAGAGGCATTGGCGATGAGCCTCCCATTCGTTCTCATCTTCCGGCTCACCGCACGTCTTCACCGGCCCTTTCTCTCATCGTTCCCTTGCCCCAGTTCGATGCCGAGCCGCAGCCACGGTGAATCTGTTGGCAGTTTCGACGATGTGGCCGCCTGGAGCTTCTGCCAAGACAAAACCCTCAGCACCGCTGGTGAAGGCGGCATGGTGACCACCTCCCGCGCAGATCTGTGGGATGCCATGTGGGCCTTTAAGGAACACGGCAAAACCCAGGGGGCCGTGTTCGGCCGCGAGCATCCACCTGGCTTTCGCTGGCTCCATGAGCGCTACCGCTTCGCGGGCCTGCGGCTACAGCTCCAACTTCCGCCTCACCGAACTCCAGAGCGCCATCGGCCGCATCCAGCTTCAACCCCTGCCCGACAAGTTCTATGTCTTCGTGGAGCCTGATGCCCTTGCCCAAGGCTGGAGCCGCGATCGCATCTTTTTTGAGATCACAGGAGCTGGTTATCCCGCCCTTTCCGGCAGTTGCAGCGAGATCTATCTGGAAAAGTGTTTCCAGGATGCAGGTCTTGCTCCCGCCGAGCGCCTACCTGTAGCCCGCTTGCTTGGTCAAACCAGCTTGATGTTTTTGGTGCATCCCAACATCACCCCTGAGCAGATGGCCAGCTACGCGGATGTGGTGCGAGCTGTGGTGAAGCGAGCTTGCCGCTAGTGCTATTAGGCCAGAAGCGCCCCCAGGTGCTTGTTGCCCTTTTGCTTGGAACTTCGGCTGCAGGGCTCTGGCTGGCCTGGCCCTGGAAGCGATCTGGTGGCTGCGAGGGCGCCCCCCCGTTGAGAAGTACAGGTGTATTATGAGCTGAGCGGCGAGAGCTCGGCGTGGGTAAGGTTTTTTTGTTCGACATCCAGGGTTGGATCACCCTGGCCCTAGGCGGCCTGCTGGCGCTGATCACTCTTTTCTCGTCTTACAGCCATGTCCACATCCCCTTCATCGGCGTCGTCGCCCTCAATCAGCAGATCGGAGTTCTACTCCTCATTGTACTGGTTCCGCCGCTGCTTGGCGTAGCCGCAGGCTTCTGCGAAGCAGTTGCTGAACTGGCGACCCGTTGTCGACTACGAGCTGAGAGAGATCGAGTTCAACTCCAAAATCGATGCTCTCTTGTTCAGCTCCGACACCAGCTCGACCCCTCCGAACGCAACGCCAGGCGAGTCCGAGATGTGATCTCGCTGTTGGAGGAGTACGGGGGAATGGCTTGAGCCCCCTGGCCCTACCGGGGTAATCCCAGGCGCCTGGCGCGGCCCCTTGACCGATTGGTGCTACTCAGTCACACTTGAGACGGCGTGTAGAGGGTGCTCCAGTGGTCATCAAGAGTTCAGTTTCTCTTCGCGAAGATCAGCATGCCTTTGCCAAAGCGTTGGTGGGCGCTGGTCGCTTCCCATCCGTGAGTGCTGTGCTGCAGCAAGGCCTTGACCTGCTGCAGCAGCAGGAGGCTGATGCCCAAGCCGATCGAGCCGCCTTGCAGGTCTTGCTGAAGCAGCGCGCCAATGGGTCCTTCATCTCTGCCGATCAACTGCGGGCCAGGTTGGCGGCGCAGCCCCGATGAGCGAGGCTCCGTGGACGGTGGTCTTCGCCGCAGAAGCGATTAACGATTTGGTGCTGATCACCGAGTACCTCACACAGGCCTATTGCGGCTTTGGAGAACCACTGGCTGAGGCAAACCGGCATGCACAGGTGCGCATCGAGGCGATCATCACTGCCGCCGAACGGTTGGCCCCAGCTCCCCTTTGTGGAGAATCACACGACGATCTCCTGCCTGGCCTTCGTCACCTGGCCCTCGATCGCGCTGTGTATTGGTTTCGCCCACGCGCTGAGCAGCGGGTAATCCAGGTGCTGGCCGTGTTCTTTGGTGGCCAAGACCACCAGCGCCACATGTTGGTGCGCCTGTTGCAAAACAGCTCCCAGGTTTGATGGCGATCCATGGTTCTCGCCTCCGGCAAGGTGAGCATTTGTCGTTGCGCTCTTTGCCCTGAAAACGCTCTTGGCTGGTAGAGCTGTTGTTCCTCGGCTGCTCAGTGCCGCCCCAAGCAATCCCTATGCCCCAAACCCTCCTAACTCCGAGATCCCCCCCCATGGCCATGGCCGAGTTGCTGATGGCTATGCCCAAGCAGTGAACCCAATCCGGCGGACAGCCTCCCTCCCCGTTCCCCCCCCAAGAGCACTAGATCCTGAATGCCTGGCCTGATGCGAAGACCCGCCCTGCGTCGCGCCCTGATGGAGCTCCCTCCCCTGGGCCGCCGCCTGCTGCTGGGCATGATCGATGTGCTGCTGATCCCCCTGGCGATCTGGCTGAGCTTCTGGCTGCGCACGGCCCACCCCTTTAGCGAGCATCTAGGAGCCAGCCTCTGGCTGTTCCCAGTGGTGTGGACTGTCGGGCTCAGCGTCTATGCCTTCACCGGCCAATACCGTGGCCTCACCCGGTATGTGAGCAGTACAGCGTTCTACGCGTTAGCCACCCGCAATGCCGCCGTGGTGGTGCTGGTGTATCTACTCGGAACCCTGCTGCCGGTGCAGATGCCACCCCGTAGTAGCTGGCCCCTGCTCTGGCTCCTACTCACTGGCCTCACCGGCGGCACGCGCTTTGTACTGCGCGACTTGCTACTCCGCGCCAACCACACCCCAAGCAACAATCGGCCTCAGGTGATGATCTATGGCGCCGGTGCCGCCGCTGCCCAGCTAGCAGCTGCTCTGCGTCTCGCCCGCAGCCACACCGTGGCGGCTTTTATCGACGATGATCCTGGGCTCTGGCGCCGCGAGCTCGATGGCATCGCCATCCGTGCCCCCCAGATGCTGCCCGAGCTGGTCAACAGTCACCAGGTGAGCCAGGTGTTGCTGGCCATCCCCTCCCTCAGCCGCAGCAAACGCCGCCGCATCGTCCAAGACATTCAGCAGCTGGGGGTGTCGGTGCTGCAGGTGCCTTCCTTGGAGGAGATCACCAGCGGCCAAGCCCGCATCAATACGCTGCGCCCCGTCGCCATCGAGGAGCTGCTAGGCCGCGATGCGGTGCCGCCCGATCCCAACTTGCTCGGCCCAGGCGTGCGTGGATCAGTGGTAGCCGTTACCGGCGCCGGTGGTTCGATCGGCTCCGAACTCTGCCGCCAGATCCTGCGGCTTGGCCCCAAGGCCCTGGTGTTGCTGGAGCGCAGTGAACCTGCCCTCTACGCCATTCACCAGGAGCTAAAGCAGCAATTGCCCGAGGGCCTCGATTTGGTGCCCGTGCTTGGTAACGCCGCCGATGCCGCCCTCATGCAGCGGTGTTTCGCCGAACAGGCCGTGGATGTGGTGTTCCATGCCGCCGCCTACAAGCACGTGCCCCTGGTGGAAGCCAACCCCTTGGCCGGCCTCACCAACAACGTGCAGGGCACCCGCGTGATTGGCCAGGCCGCCTTGGATCAGGGCCTGCGCCAGATGGTGCTGATCTCTACCGATAAAGCCGTGCGCCCCACCAACGTGATGGGCGCCAGCAAGCGGGAGGCCGAGCTAGTGGTGCAGGGCTTGGCGGAGCAGGCCGATCGTCAAGGTGCGTCCACGCGCTTCGCGATGGTGCGCTTTGGCAACGTGCTGGGGTCATCCGGCTCGGTGGTGCCCCTCTTTCGCAAGCAGATTGCCGCCGGTGGACCAATCACTCTCACCCACCCAGAGATCATCCGCTTCTTCATGACCATCCCCGAGGCGGCTCAGTTGGTGCTCCAAGCCGCAGCGCTGGCTGAGGGAGGGGATTTGTTTCTGCTCGACATGGGCGAGCCGGTGCGCATCCTCGACCTGGCTCGCCAGATGGTGCGCCTCAGCGGCCTGCGCGTGCGCGATGCCCACACCCCCGATGGCGACATCGAGATTAGCTGCACCGGTCTACGCCCCGGTGAAAAGCTCTACTAAGAGCTGCTGATCGAAGCGAGCTCCGAAGCCACCCCCCACCCGCTCATCTACCGCGCCCGCGAAGCCTCCCTGCCTCCCGAGCAACTCTGGCCCCAATTGGATGCTCTTGAAGCAGCCATCCGCTGCCAAGACGCCTCTGCCGCCCTCGACTTGCTGGCCCAGCTGGTGCCCGAGTGGCAGCGGGGTGAGGTTGGGGGCCAGTCCCAGGCGGCCCATCCGACGGACGGGGCTCACTGCTGAAGGGTGGCGTTGAGGGGTGAGCAAGCCGAGGCAGTTTTTGTTGCCTAAGTTATGCGTTTATGTTCATAAAGTAGATGTGGTCTGTGTTCTGTGTGAGGCGCTCGTGAGGCCATGCGAAGCACCATCACCACTCGGGGTAAACCGTTATTCCTGCAGTTCGTCAAGGACGACCAACGGATAACTCACGTCAGCAAGCAGAGGCACAGGCCGGAAGGGAACGCTGTCGGTTCGATTGAGCTTCTTTCGCTCCATCCCAGAAAAGCGAGCTGACTGGGCTTTGATGCTGCAGGCGTGGACCGTAGGCGATGGCAGAATGAGATCAGTTGGTGCGAGGTAAAATGCCATCACTCAGTTTGCGAGGGTTGTCGGATCAGACCTATGAGGGCCTGCGGCAGCTCGCCACCAGCAACCACCGCAGCATGCAGGAGCAGGTGCGGCTCCTAATTGAACGGGAGGTGCGCTACGCCCAGGTGGGTGGGGTTGAGCGGGCCCGGCGATGGCGTTCGCTGCTGGCTGGGCGCCATTTCCCTGATCTAGCTGCCGACATTCAGGCCGACCGCAGCCGCTGAAGCGATGACCGCATCAGCACTGACCGCATCAGCACAGACCCAACCCCATTCTTTTGTACTTGATACCTCTGCCCTGCTGAGGCTTTATCTGGCCGATGGTCCATTGCCCCCCTCCTTGGAGCTCGCTATGCAACGGGGGTGCAGTGGCGATGCCTTGCTGCTGATTCCCGATCTATGCCTTCTTGAGTGCGCTTCTGTGTTGTTGAAACAGGTGCAGCGCCAGCTGCTCAGCTTGGATGAATGCCGTGCTCTCCTTGCAGATCTGCTGCAGCTGCCGCTTCGGGCTACTAGCGCCAGTGAACTGGCTATAGCAGCGCTAGAGCAGGCTATGGCTCTCTCGCTAAGTGTGTATGACACTAGTTTCCTTGCTCTCGCGCTCAAACATGACGCACTTTTAATCACAGCAGACAAACAATTAGCCAAGGCAGCTGCTTCCCTTGGTTGTCTCGCGGATGCTGAGCGGTGAGCCATCCGCTGAGCCTGTATGCGGCCAACCAGCACGCGTCGCTTGCCTGAACGCGTGATTCGCAACGCCTAGTTCCACCCTCTGATTTGCAGCTGTGCGGCAATCTGTACAACTTGTACAGATTCAAGATGTACAAAATCAAAGAGGCACCCAAATTTTCATGGCGGCTGGCTTCCCCCTGAGAAATACACGCTCACTAACTACCGATCATCACCAGGCGCTACTTGTCCCTGCTCCAGCGCCCCCTGCCCGCCGAAAAGCAGAACAACATCTTGGCGCCTTAGCCAGCGTCAAACACCCGCTTGCCATCGGCCCGTTTCTGGTTGAGGCGCCGAGCTTCCCTGCGCGTGAATTCGCTCACCGTGGGGTTGGCCACCACCGGATCCACGTGGGCCACCTGCTCCCACAGCTCCCGTGGCGCCCAGCGCACCGTGTGCTCAACCCGGTCGTGCTTGGTTATGTGGCACCAGCGGTTGCCACCACAAATTGGGCAGAACAGCTCTTCAAGCCACTCGTTGCTCAGCACCAGCACCGGGTAGGCCTGGATCACCAACTTGGCGGTCTTGTCGGCCATGCCCCGGGCTTTGAGTTGCTCGGGAGTGAGCAGGTGCAGGAAGTACTTCCTGCCATTGCCCTCGATGCGTTGCTCCGGGTGGGCAGGGCAGCAAAGCTCCCGCCGTTGCGGCCGCCGCGAACGGCGAGGGGATTCTTCGACCATGCCGGAGCCAGAGGCCACTAATTTCAACGTAGCGCTACCGCGGCAAGTTGCTGGGGATCGCACCGACTCCAGGCGTTGCGATCCGCAGTTGTGCTCCCAACTCCTAGGGCCAGCAGGGCTTTTTCGGCCTGCTGCTGGCGGGCCGCGCTGCGTTGCCGCTTGGCCTCCTGCTCGCCCTGCCAGTAGCGGCGCTCGGCCCGATCGCTGCTGCGCCAGGCGACCAGGGCCTGCTCATAGCGCTCCTGCTCCAGCTCCTGGTCTTCTCGGGTGAAGCGTGCCATCAGCTCCGGATCTGGTGCCGCGGGCCTCCGTAGGGGGGAGTAGGCCTGTTGCTTGAGATTGACTAGCTCGTTGCTGCTGCGCCGCAGCTCCTGCAATTGACGCTGCACCGCTGGCTGCTGGCCGCGGCAGCGGATCACCAGGGAACTCAGCTGCCGCTGGGCTGCAGCGGCCTGCTCGCGCTTTTGCCGCTCCGCGCCATTGCAGCCCAGCAGCGTTAGCGCCAGCAAGGTGGCGAAAAAAAGGCTTGCTGAGGTGCGCCGTTGCTGCATCGGTGCCCTTAGGCAGCCCTACTTTCTAATGCGCCAGCGGGCTGCAGAAACTGCCACAGGCGCTGGTAGGCCTCCAACTCCAGATACCCCGAGCCCACTAGCTCGGGGTTGCTGCTCTGGAACGCCTGATAGAGCTCCTGCCGGCTACCCGGCAGGGCCTTCAAGCGATGGATGGAGAGGGCCTCCGTCCGCTGCATGGGTGCTCAAAAACTTCCTCCAACCAACCGGAGCTCCCTATCCCTGTCAAGCCACCCCGGCCTGCGGCAGCTATTGGGCTAATGCCCCAGCCGCCGGGCGGCTCTCAGTAGCT
The DNA here is from genome assembly GCF_024346255.1 of Cyanobium sp. BA5m-10. Lineage (NCBI taxonomy): Bacteria > Bacillati > Cyanobacteriota > Cyanophyceae > Synechococcales > Prochlorococcaceae > Cyanobium > Cyanobium sp. BA5m-10. The sequence goes on from NZ_JAGQCP010000026.1 coordinate 8,825, forward strand.
CCGCTTCCGTGGCGGCGTACACCGCCTCTGCTTCCGCGACGCTGCGGCCGATGCAGGTCATGCCGAGCTTGCCGTATTGCGACAGGCAGCCCAGCAGGTGAAACACGGTGCCGCGCAGCTGGGCCTGGTCGAAGTGCAGGCCCGCCTCAGCCACGATGTCGATCAGATCCACCGGCAGCAGCCCGCGCAGGTGCGGCGCCGTGAGGTTGTCCGTTGCCTTGTAGTGCAGGGAAGGGCCGCTGGGGGCGTGATACAGCCCGCTGGCTGGATCGAGGCTGCCGCTGGTGATGGCGCTTAGCGCCATGTAGGGGTGGGTGGTGCCCCCCTGGCGCAGGTTCACCTCGATCGCCTGCAGATCCCAGCGATCGCCAAAGCGCCGGGCGATGAAATCCACCGCGTAGCGCTCCAGCGCCCCCTCTGCCGCTAGCGCCTCGCCCACCGCCTGGCCGTGGCGCATCAGCTCGGCCCGGTAGGGCTCGGCCGCCGGGAAGCTGCAGCCCAGGTAGGTCTGGCCGCTGGTGCCGCCCAGCACCTGCTCATGGCTAGAGAGCACCTCCACCTGGCCCGCTTGCCCCACCGATCCGGCTGGGCCGGGATAAATCGTGCCCTGAACGCTTGGTGAGCTGAGCTCCTCCCCGCCCTCCAGCCAAGCCTCCACCAGCGCCCCCTGCACCGCCAGCTGCTCCTTCCAGCTGGCTGCAGGCATCGGCAGCACTTCCAGGGCCTGCCGCAACCGCCGCCGCCGCTCAGCGCCGCTTAGCCCGGCCAGCTGCAGAGGTTCGAGCGGCAAAGGCGCATTGCCCTCGCCGCTGAAGCCCTCATTGAGCTTCACCACGCACTGGCGCAGCTCGGGGTGGGCTTCCCACAGCTCGGCGGTGGCTTCGCACAGGTCGTCGAGGTTGTGGGTGAGGGCCGAGCCGGGGGGGTGGGGCACGCCGCAGCGGGCGAACAGCTCGCGGCTGCCGGCCTTGCTGCCCCAGTAGCCCAGGGCTGGATCGGTGCCCAGCAGCGGTACCTGCAGCCGCTCCGAGAGCTGGCGTTCCAGGTCGCTCACCACAAAGCAGTTGATGAAGCTGCGCCCCGGCCGCAGCAGCTCGGCGATGCGCCCCAGCAGGGCCGGCCGCTCCAGCAGCTTGGCGGTGAGGGGCCGGTTGGAGGCGTCGTCGGTGTCGACCAGGTGCAGCCGCCGCCGCGCGTGGGAGGTGGGCACCCCCGGCAGCAGCTCCAGCACCGCATCCACCACCAGCTCCCCCAGCGGTTTGCTGGTGGCGTACACCATGCGCACCCCCGGATCCCGCAGCCGGATCAGCGAAAACAGCTGGCGCTCCTCGTAGTGGTGGGCGCCGGTCACCAGGTCGATCTGGTCCTGGTCCATCGACAGCGACGGCACCATCAGCACGTCCACATCCGGCCCCTGGGCTGCGGTGCTCTGGCCCCAATGCGGCTGCAGTTGGGCCTGGAGCTCGCGGAAGCTGAGCAATGTCATGGGAGTGGGGGCAGGATCGAGTGCCAGCTCCCATGCTGACGGCACGCTCGCCCAATCCCCATGGCAGTTCCTTTGGTTAGTCCTGCTGTGCGCGCCCTTGGATACCTGGCGGCGTTGCTCACCACCTTGAGCTTCTTCCCCCAGGCCCTCAAGACCCTGCGCAGTGGCGACACCAGCGCCATCTCCCTGCGCATGTACGGCCTTTTTACCGCCGGCATTGCCCTGTGGGCCATCTACGGGTTTTACACAGGCGATGGCCCCTTGATCGTGGCCAACCTGGTCACCCTGGTGCCCGCGGGGATCGTGCTGGAGCGCAAGCTCCAGTCCCTGCGCGCCCCGCGCCGATGAGGGGCCGGATTCTCCCTGCCCTGGACTCGCTGCTGCACGGCCTGATCAGTCTTGGCCTCGCTGCCCTGCTGACCGCCTTCATCCTGGTGGGTGCCAGCCAGCATGGGGGGCAGGGCAACTCCCAGCTCGCTGCCGACAGCCTGCGCATGCTCTGGTCGCCGGCGATATTCGCCGGGGTGGGTGTCCTGCTAATTGCCAATGGGCTGCTGCGCTGCCTGTGGCTGCTGCTGAGGAGGCCGGTTTCGCCGCCTGCAGCGGCTCCGGAACGCCCAGCCGATGCCTACGAGCGGGCCTGCGCCGAACTTGGAGTCGAGCCAGGCAGCGACTGGGCCGTGGTGCGCTCAGCCTGGCGCCGCAACCTGCCCAAGTGGCATCCAGATCAGGGCGGCGCGGTAGACGTTTGGCGGCGCAAACTGGCGGCCTACACCCTGCTCGAGGCCTGGAAGGAATTTGAGGAGCCGCCCTAGGCGCTATAGCCCTTTCTGGCTGGGATCGGGTAGGCGATCCGCCGGTGGCGCATCCGCCGCCACACCCGCACGAAAGCCCGGATCAGTAGTTCCAGTTCGGCCCGACTGATGCCACTTTCTGCTAGCTGGTTGTCATCCTGGCGCGCTTCGATGATGCGTCGCACCATCTGGCGAGCCTCGCTTTCGCTAGTGCCGGGCGGCAGGGAGCGCAGGGCTGCTTCGCAGCCATCGGCCAGCATCAAGATCGCAGTCTCCCGGCTGCGGGGCGTGGGCCCCTGATAGCGGAAGCGCTCCTCGGCAACGCCCGGATCCCGTTCGCGGGCATGGTGCAGGAAGTAGCCCATCTTCAAGGTGCCCTGGTGCTCTGGGATGAAGTCGGCCAGGGGGCGCGGCAGCCGGTAGCGGCGGGCCAGCTTCAACCCCTCATCCACATGGGCCTGCAGGATGGCGGCGCTGGCGAAGGGGTCGTCAAGGCTGTCGTGGGGATTGGCGCCCTCACCCTGGTTCTCGATAAACCATTGGGGGCCGTGCAGCTTGCCCACGTCGTGATAAAGCGCCCCGGTGCGCACTAGGTCGATGTCGGCCTGGATGGCCCGCGCCCCCTCCTCAGCTAGGCCCGCGATCATCAAGGTGTGCTCGAAGGTGCCGGGTGCTTCCACCGAGAGCCGCCGCAGCAGGGGCCTTTGCAGGTCGGCCAGCTCCATCAACCGCGCCCGCGTCACCAGGCCAAAGAAGGTTTCCACCAGCGGCGCCAGCAGCAGGCCCGCCATCAGCAGCCCCCCCAGCAGCAGGGCTTCGCTCACGAGGTCCACCCGGGCCACCGCTCCCGGACCCTGCAGCCCCCATTGCAGTAGGAGCCACTGCAGCAGCAGCCCCGTGCCGGGCAGCAGCACCGCCAGTTGCAGTAGTTCGGCCCGGCTGCGCTGTCGTCCGGCCGCCAGGGCCGCCACGCTGCCCACCGCTGCCGCCACCAGCAGCCTCCCTCCCATCAGGGCCGTGATCGGCATCGGCCACAGGAAGCTGGCTGCCGCCAGCCAGGCCAAGCCGCAGGGGGTGCCCAGGCCTTGGGCCAGCAGCAGCGCCGGGGGCACCAGCAGCACCAGCGGACTAGCCAGCGGCCCCAGCCACAGCGCAAAACCCTGCACCACCAGCAGGGCCCCCAGGGCCAGCAGCGCTTGCCGCGGCTCCAGGCAGGCCCGCCAGCGGCGCAGCACCAGCACCAGCACCCCAGCTATGGCCAGCGCCTCTAGGAAGTGACCAAGCCAGGCCAGGGGCCGCGGCCGCCGGTTCACCAGGCCGAAGTAATCGAGTACGTCAAAGGCCTGGGGGCTGATCGTGTCGCCCTGACGGGTAATCAGATCTCCCTGCTGCACCTTGATCGTGGGGATCCCCTGCTGGGTGATCAACGCCTCGATGCGTCGCTGGCTCAGGCCTGGATCACTGCGCAGGTTGGAGTGGCCCTGCAGGGAGCTAGCCAAAAGCCGTGCCCCCAGCCCCCGCGGTAGCGGTGCCAAGGGCTCGAGCTGCAGGGTGGCCGCTTGCAGCAGCTGGCCTTCTGCCACTCCAGCTGCCAGCCCCTGGCTGAGCATGCGCAGCTGGGCTTGGCGCACCTCCCGGCCCCAGGCCGTGAGCTGGGTGCCCCCTGCCCCCCGCAGCCAATTGCGCTCCTCGGTGGTGATTGCCACCGGTTCGATGCGTTGCTGGTCTGATTTGGCCTGCTGCTCCACAGCCTGCAGATCCTGCTCCAATTTCTGACGCAGCTGCCCGTTGGCCTGCTCATCCACAACCTGCACCGTGCTGCGAGGCACCAACTCCTGGCGCCGCTCCTCCAGGGCGTTGCTATCCACCACCATTGCCGCCTGCGGAGCTTTAGCCGTGAAGGGCGCCTCCATGCCGGGTCGCAGGTTTGGCTCCACCAACCAGGGCCAGCTCGATACCAGGGCCACCAGGGCGCACACCAGCAGCACCGACGCTGTATCGCGATTGCGCCAAACCCCCGGCGAATGCCGCGGGCGCTCCAGCCGCAATAGCTGCCGCCACAGGGTTCGCAGCCGCCTTAACACCATTCCAAAACGCTAGCGGGCCCTAAGCCGGGCGGGACTGCAAGCTGGGGAGGCGTGCTTGCTTTCTGCACCATGGCCACCCGTATGGACGGTCGCCAGCTGGCCGGTGAGATCGAACTCCGGTTGCAGGCGACGATCGCTGAGCGACTGGCAGCCGTGGGGCGCCCGCCTGGTTTGGCGGTGTTGCGGGTGGGCGACGACCCGGCCAGCGGCGTCTATGTAGCTAATAAGGAAAAGGCCTGCGCCCGGGTGGGCATCACCAGCCTCGGCGCCCACCTCGATGCTGGTTCCAGTGCGGCCGAAGTGCTGGCCGCGGTGCAGCAGCTCAACGCCGATACCGCCTGCGACGGCATCCTGCTGCAGCTGCCCCTGCCTGCCGGCCTCGATGAGGGCCCGCTGTTGCTGGCGATCGACCCAGAGAAGGATGCCGACGGCCTGCATACCCTCAACCTGGGCCGCCTGCTCAAGGGTGAGCTGGGGCCGCGTAGCTGCACCCCTGCTGGTGTGATGGCGCTGCTGGCCCGCCACGGCGTGGCCCTTTCCGGCCAGCGGGCTGTCGTGGTGGGCCGCAGCATCCTGGTGGGCCAGCCGATGGCGCTGATGCTTCAAGCAGCCGATGCCACCGTGAGCGTGGCCCACTCCCGCACCACTGATCTTGCTGCCCTCACCCGCCAGGCCGACGTGCTGGTGGTGGCCGCCGGCCGGCCCCGCATGATCGGCGCTGAGCATGTGAAACCCGGCGCCGTGGTGATTGATGTGGGCATCCACCGCACCGAGAGGGGCCTCTGCGGTGATGTGCGTTTTGAGGAGGTGGAGCCCCTAGCCAGCGCCATCAGCCCCGTGCCCGGTGGCGTCGGCCCGATGACCGTCACCATGCTGCTGGTAAACACCGTGGTGGCCTGGTGCCGCCGGGCCGGCGTCGAGCACGGCCTGGGCGATCTGGTGCCCTGAGCGGGGAGTGGATGGTCCCTGGGCTGATGAGGGTCGAGGGGCTGGTGAGGGTCGAGGGTGTGGTGTGTTCTGCTGCTGTCCTTGATCCTGTACAGCTGTACAGAATCAAGGACACTGTGCCCAAAACCAAGGACACTGGGCTCAGCGAAGCCAGCGCTCTCGGCCGCAACGTTGCGCGCTCTTGAGCCCCCTGCGCCACCCCGCCTGAGAGAATCCCGCTAGCACGGAGGCCCCTGGCCGAAGCTCCATGACCGCGGCGGACTCCAGCCCCTTTGACTTCGCCGCCTATCTAGAGGCGACCCGCCTGCGGGTGGAGGCGGCCCTTGATGGCTCCCTGGGGCCGGAGCGGCCCGAGTCCCTGCGCGAGGCGATGCGTTATTCGCTGCTGGCTGGTGGCAAGCGGCTGCGGCCGATCCTCTGCCTGGCGGCCTGTGAGCTGGCAGGCGGCGACAGCGCCTTGGCCATGCCAACGGCGGTGGCCCTCGAGATGGTCCACACCATGTCGCTGATCCACGACGACCTGCCGGCTATGGACAACGACGATCTGCGCCGCGGCCGCCCCACCAATCACAAGGTGTATGGCGAAGCCAACGCCATCCTGGCCGGCGATGCCCTGCTCACCCGCGCCTTTGAGATGGTGGCGCTGCGCAGCCCAGGCGTGGAGGCCGAGCGATTGCTGGCGGTGGTGGGCGAGCTATCCCTGGCTTCCGGCGCCCCCGGCTTGGTGGGCGGTCAGGTGGTGGATCTGGAGTGTGAGGCCAAATCCGTCGATCTCGACACCCTCGAATACATCCACCTGCACAAAACCGGCGCCCTGCTGCGGGCCTGCGTGCTCACCGGCGCCCTGATCGCCGGTGCCTCCGAAGACCTGCTGGCCGCCCTGAGCACCTACGCCCGCGGCATTGGTTTGGCCTTTCAGATCATCGACGACATCCTCGATGTCACGGCTAGCAGCGAGGTGCTCGGCAAGACCGCCGGCAAGGATCTCACCGCCGACAAAACCACCTACCCCAAGCTGCTGGGCTTAGAGGAATCGCGCCAGCGGGCTGATGCCCTGGTGGCCGAGGCCAAGGCCGCCCTGGCTCCCTGGCACGTGAGTGCCGCGCCCCTGCTTGCCCTGGCCGACTACATCACGAGCCGCGACCGATGAGTAACCCCATGTTGGTAGGCGTCTTCGACAACGGCGTGCTCTGGTGGGGCCTGGCGGCCTGTGGCGTTGCCCAGCTCTCCAAGCTGGTGATTGAGTTGGTGGTGCATCGCCGCTGGAATCCGCGGGTGCTGGTGGAAACCGGTGGCATGCCCTCGAGCCACTCGGCCCTGCTCACCGGCACCACCGCAGCCCTGGGTTGGGTGCAGGGCTTTGAGGGGCCCCTGTTTGCCCTGGCGGCCGTGCTCTGCTTTGTGGTGCTCTACGACGCCTCCGGTGTGCGCCGCGCCGCTGGCCTCACCGCCGCCCGCGTCAATGAGATGGGTGATAACTCCATGGCCAGCGCTGATTCCTCCCCAAAACCCCTCAAGGAAAATCTCGGCCACACCCGCCTTGAGGTGCTGATCGGTGCCCTGATCGGGCCACTGGTGGCCTTGCCTGGTTTGGTGCTGGCTGGCTCGCCGCTGCATCTGGCCCAGGGCCTGGGCTGGTTCACCGCGGTTGGTTGACTCCGAAGCTCCCGACTCAGCCGCGGCCCTAACTGCCGACCAGCAGGCCGCCGCCGCCGCCTTCGCCGATTGGCTGGTGGCGCCCGCAGATGGCACGCCGTTTGTGCTGAGCGGCTACGCCGGCACCGGCAAAACCTTTCTCTCGATGCGCTTTCTGGCCCAGGTGGAGGCCACCGGCCTCTGCTGGACCGTGGTGGCCCCCACCCATAAAGCCGTGGGTGTGCTGCGCTCCTACCTGGCTGGGGCTGGCCTTTCGCCCACCTGGTTTCCTTCCACCATTCACCGCCTGCTGCGGCTGAAACTCAGGCGCCAGCGCGATATCGAGCGCTGCGAGGAAACCGAGCAAACCGCCGTCGCCCTCGAGCACCTGGGCCTGGTGCTGATCGATGAGGCTTCGATGGTGGACTCCACCCTGCTGGAGATCAGCTTGCGCTGCGCCCACTCTTTTCGCACCCGGCTGGTGTTTGTGGGCGATCCGGCCCAGTTGCCGCCGGTTGGTGAACCCGTGAGCCCGGTGTTCAGCCTGGGCCGGGCCAGCCGGGCCGAGCTGCGTCAGGTGGTGCGCCACCAGGGGCCGGTGCTGCGCCTGGCCTCGGGGTTGCGCCAGGGCGACCTGCCCTGCCGCCGCCCGCCGCCGCTGCCGCCGATCCGCAATGCCAGCGGTCAGGTGGCCCTGCTGGAGCGCGGCGCCTGGCTGCAAGCCGCCCAGGCCGCCCTGCGCCGCAGCGCCGAAACCGACAACCCCGACCTAGCTCGCATCCTCTGCTACACCAACCGCTCCCTCGAGCAGCTGGTGCCGATCGCCCGCCGCGCCCTGCACGGTGAAATGGCCGACCAGCTGCCGGTGCTGCCAGGTGAGGTGCTGATTACCCGCGCTGCCGTGATGGCCCCCGCCTGCCGCGAGGGCGAGGACGCCGCCGAGGAGCCCGACATGCTGCTGGGCTCCAACCGGGAGCTGGTGGTGCGCGATGTCATCCCCGAACGCTGCGATCTGGCCGATTTCGGCGTGCCTGATGCGCCGGTGATCGATACCCTCACCGCCCGGGTGGAGGCCGGCGATAGCCAGCTGAGCCTGCGCCTACTGCCGCCCCTGGGCTCGGCGGCCAGGATCGCCTTCGAGGCTGTGTTGGCCCGCCTACGCCAACAGGCCAAGGACGCCGGCAAGCAGGACGGCAAGGGGCTGTGGCGCCGTTTTTTCCTGGTGCGAGATGCCTTTGCCTCCCTCGGTCCGGCCGCCGTTCTCACCGTGCATCGCAGCCAGGGCAGCACTTTTGCCGAGGTGTTTGTGGATGGCGATGTCTTCTGGCCCAGCGACACCGTGCTGCGCCGCCAGCTGGTGTACGTGGCCGTGAGCCGGGCCAGCCAGGCGGTCACGCTCCAGGCCGGCGCTTCGGGTGCCGGGCCCAGCGCCCTCGCCGAGCAGCAGCTCTGGAGCGACTGGTTGCAGGTGGATGGCTGATAGCTCTGGCTGCCTAGGCCAGCCGCAGGCCCTCGATGCCCTGCCAGCCCAGATATACCGCCAAGGCCACGCTCACCAGGCCCACCAGCAGGTCGCCCTTGGCGAATAGCCACTGCTTGCCCCGCTCCAGCAGGGGCAGCATGCGCTCTGGGCCAGCCAGCAGCAGGGCCAGCAGCGGCAGCAGCAGCAGGCTGGCGCTCACCAGGCTAAATACCCCAGTGGCCAGCAGCTCCTGACCGCGGCCGAGCCCCGCTGACAGCAGGCTGCTGGCGGACTTGGCAAACAGGAACAGATCGTCGGGGCTGGCCACCTGCAGGCCGGCACTGATGGCCAGCAGCAGCGGCAGGGGCAGGGCACAGAACTGATCGAGGCGGCGCGTCCAGCCCGGCGGCCCCGCACCCTCTTCATTTTTATTCAGCAGCTCCTTCACCCCCAGCCCCAGCAGGGCGCCGGCGGCCAGTAGGTCGAGGCCGGTGAGGTGGTCGCTGCCCTTGTCCATGCTCAGCAGCAAGCCGTGGCCCACCGTGAGCAGCAGGGTAATGGCCAGGGCGGCGGTGACCAGCCAGGCAGCCACAAACAGCCCGCCCCGCTGCAGCGGCTTGGGGCCGAGCAGGAGCAGCAGCAGCAGGCCGATGTGCAGCGGCGAAAAGCTGATCGCCAAACCAAAAGCTGCTAGCTCGCCGAGCAGGTTGGAACTCATGGTGCGGTCGTTATTTGGGCATTTCAGCGACGCACTTCAAACCAGTCGGTGCCGGCAGCGGCCACCTGGCTGCTAGCCACGCTATTCACCACCGCTTCAGCCGGGCCCTTCTCGCACCACAGCCGCAGCTCGGTGAGCTCCTGCGGGCAGCCCTCAGCTTCTATCTCCACCGAACCATCGGAGCAGTTGCGCACCCAGCCGCTCAGGCCAAGATCCTGGGCCCGCAGCTTGCAGGCGGCCCGGTAGCCCACCCCATGCACTTGGCCGCGCACGATCAGACGCCAGCGTTCTTGCTGGATCTGGGGCCGGGGTTCGTGGGGCTGCACAAAGCGGCGCTCGTCGGCAGCGGCGCGGCGCGCGCGGCTGCGGCTGCCAGGCGTGAGGGAATCACCGGGCATCCAGCCCAGTGGAGGTGCAGCCAGCTGGCGTGCACGTTCGGCGCTGTCCATCCTTCGCTCCGGGTTGCGGTCCCCCAGCCGTCAAGCTGCCACAGCCCGTCGCCGGCTGCCACAGCTTTGTCGCAGTTCTGCAGAGGCTCCAGTTGCCAGCGGTGAAATTCATGGCCGCAAAAGCTCTCGCCCGGCCGCACCAGCAAGCCATTGGCCGTGGCGGTAGCCGTGCGGTAACCCAGGCTCAGAGAGCCTTTGCGGGCCTTGAAGGGCAGCACGCCAGCCATCGGCTGCAGCTGCCCCTCGCCATCGGCCAGCTGCTCGCCCAGCAGCAGCAGGCCGCCGCATTCGGCCACCAGCGGCAGCCCCGCCGCCGCCGCCCGGGCCAGGTCGCCCAGGCTGCGCCGGCTCGCCGCCAGCTGGGCCGTGTGCAGCTCCGGATAGCCCCCCGGCAGCAGCACCGCCCGGCAGCCCTCGGGTAGGGGCTCATCGGCCAAGGGGCTCCAGGCCCGAGGCTCCAGCCCCACCGCCTCGAGCAGCTCGCCGGCCTCCGGATAGCGGAAATGGAAGGCCGCATCGCTGGCGATCGCCACCGGCAGGGGCTGGGGGCTCTGGCGCAGGTGGGGGCTCTGCCGAAGGCACCAGTTGATCGGATTTTCGGCCCCTGGCTCGGCTGCTGGTGGGGCCAGCAGCGGCACCAGCTGCTTCAGGTCTAGGTGGCGGGTGGCCAGCTCGGCCCACTGCTCCTGGCGCTGCTCGAGGTCTTGCAGCTCCTCCGGCGGCAGCAGGCCCAAGTGACGTGAGGGCAGCTCCAGGCTGGGGTGGTGCGGCAGCACCCCCAGCAGCGGCACCTCGATGCTGGCCAGGGCTTCCGCCAGCAGGGCGTGGTGGCGCTCGCTGCCCACCCGGTTGAGCACCACCCCGGCCAGCTGCACCGCTGGTGGGCCATGGTCGCGGAAGCCCCGCACCAGCGCCGCCAGGGAGCCCGCCTGCCGCGACGCTTCCACCACAAACACCACCGGCAGACCGAGCTGGGCCGCCACCGCCGCCGAGCTGCCCTCACTGCTGGGGCCGCGGCCATCGAACAGGCCCATCACCCCCTCCACCAGCGCCAGGTCGGCCCGGCTGCCGTGCCAGCTAAAGCAGCGCTCCAGCCACTCGGGCCCGCACAGCAGGGGATCGAGGTTGCGGCAGGTGTGGCCGCTCACCCGGCTGAGCAGCTGGGGATCGAGGTAGTCGGGCCCCACCTTGAAGGGCTGCAAACCCAGGCCCTGCGCCCGGGCCCAGGCTGCCAGGCACAGGCTCAGCAGGGTCTTGCCGCTACCGCTGCTGGGCGCGGCGATCAGACAGGCCATTCAGGGGAGGCTCTCAGGGCAGCGGTCTTAGGGCAGCAGTTTGGCGGCGAGGGGGGCGGCGGCTGCCAGCAGGGGGTTGGTGGAGTCGTGGCCGCCGGAGAGCAGGCGGGCCATCTCCATCTCCTCGCTCTCATTGGGCAGGGGCACCACCTCCTCAGCCAGTTCCATGCTGGCCATGCCGCCCGATTCGAGCCGCATGCAGCCGCCCGATTCGGAGCAGAGGATCACGCATAGCGGTGAGCCCTGGCTGCTTTGGCAGATCAGCCGCAGTCCCACCATGGCGCCGGGGTGGGTTTTGGGTACGCCCACTGGCACTGGCATCTGGCGGAAGCGCACGGTCTGGCCGTCGGTGCGCTCGAATTCGGCGCCGATGCCATCGCCCACCCCGTCGCCATCCACCGCATAGGTGGAGATCAGGTGCCAGCCCAGCCGGTCGGCCAGCCAGGCCGCCAACAGCAAACCCTTCACCGGGTTGCTGCCCTCCACGTCGAGGTCGAGCTGCACCACGTGGTTGAGGGCATCACGCCGCGAGGGCGGATCAAACACCATCGCCAGGGATTCGCGCCAGCTGCGCAGCCGCAGCCAGTTGAGGTCGTTGATCGGCTGGCCCGCATCGATCCGGTCCACCAGCAGGTCGAGGCAGCGGCGCGGATCCCCCAGCGACGAATCCACCACCAGGCGCCGGGCGCCGGTGGCTAGAGCCGCCATCACATCAGGGGCCTCATCGAGGCTGCTGTTCCACCACACCCAGCAGGGCAGGTCTGGGGCGATCAGCGGTTGGACCAGATCGAGGTTCTGGCGCAGGGCACCGGTGCCGCCCCTGAGCACCACCACGTCGCCGCAAGCGGAGCCGCCAGCGCCCTCCTCCGGCAGGGGGCAGTAGGCGGCCACCAGGGTTTCTAAGGGCTGACCGCCGTCGAGGGTGGGGGCCAGGGTGATCAGCCGCCGGGGCATGTGGGCGCTGATCGCCCCTTCCACAAACTGGCCGCGCTGGTCTTCGGCGTGGTGATTGCCGCCCAGCTGGCCGATCGCCCAGGCCAGCTTGGGATCCATCGGTGCCGTGCTCAGGGGCAAGCCACAGCTCACCGCCGCGGCTCGGGCCGCCTCTAGCACCGTTTCATTGAGCAGGCCTGTGATTGGTCCATCTAGCCGGCCGCAGCGCACCAGCTGCTGCTCCAGCCAGGAGCCCTCCCACACCACCAGGGTGAAGGTGGCGGCGCCGGGGGGGCTGCCCAATTCCTGATTCCAGAGGCGCTCCAGGTAGCCGGGCACCTGGTCGGGGGGTAGGGCGAGGGGGGCCTGGAGGGTGAGCTGGGTCGACATGGGGGCAGACTCGCGGTGGGGTCAGGGCAAGAGAAATCAGGGGCGACGCCAGGCCAGGCCGTCTTCGGCCAGCAGGTTGTCGGCGGCGGCAGGACCCCAGGTGCGGGCTTCGTAGGGGTACACGGGCAGCTGGGAGGGGGCGTCCTCGATCAGTTCCAGCAGCGGCGTGTAGAGACGCCAGGCGGCCTCCACCTCGTCACTGCGGGTGTACAGGGTGGGGTCGCCCAGCATGGCGTCAGCCAGCAGGCGCACGTAGCCCTCGTCGCTGGGTTCACCGAAGCTGTCGTCGTAGGAAAAGGCCATATCCACCGGCCGGCTGCGCATGCCGGAGCCGGGGGACTTCACCTCAAATTTGAATTCAGCGCCTTCATCTGGCTGGATGCGCAGGATCAGCTGGTTGGGGGTGGGGGCGCCGCCAGCGGCATCAAACAGGTGCACGGGCGCCTCGCGGAAGGTGAGCACCACCTCGGAGAGCCGCTTGGGTAGGCGCTTGCCGGTGCGCAGGTAGAAGGGCACGCCCTGCCAGCGCCAGTTGTTGATGAACAGCTTCATTGCCACGTAGGTCTCCGTGGTGCTCTCCGGGTTCACCCCCGGCTCATGGCGGTAGCCGGCGATTGGTCGGCTGTGGGAGCCGCCAGGGGCGTACTGGCCGCGCACGCAACACTTCCAGGGCTCATCTTCATTGGCTAGGCGCGCCGCTTGCAGCACCTTGGCCTTCTCGTTGCGCATCGACTCGGGGTCAAAGCGTCCCGGTGCCTCCATGGTGGTGAGGGCGAGCATCTGGGTGAGGTGGTTCTGCACCATGTCGCGCAGGGCGCCCGAGCTTTCGTAGTAGCCGGCCCGCTCCTCCACGCCCACGGTTTCGGCCGCCGTGATCTGCACGCTGGAGATGTAATTGCGGTTCCAGATCGGCTCAAAGATCGTGTTGGCGAAGCGCATCACCAGGATGTTCTGAACCGTCTCCTTGCCCAGGTAGTGGTCGATCCGGAAGATCTGGTTTTCCTGGGCGCAGGTCTGCACCACCCGGTTGAGTTCCTGGGCGCTGCCGTAGTCGCGGCCGAAGGGCTTCTCGATCACCACCCGGCTGCGGCTCGGGTCGCTCAGCAGCCCGGCGGCGGCCAGGGAGCGGCAGCCACTGCCGTAGAAGTTGGGCGATACGGAGAGGTAGAAGGTGCGGTTGCCGCGGGTGGCCCGCAGCCGGTCGATGCCCTCTAGCCGCTGGCCCAGCCGCACCACCGAAGGGGGATCCTCCAGGTCCACCGGCTCGTAAAACAGCCCGGCTGCAAATTGCTCCCAGGCCACCCGGTGCTCAGCCACCTCTTGGGCCATGGCCTCGGCCATCTTGCCGCGGAAGTCCTCATCGCTCCAGGGGCGGCGGGCGCAGCCCAGCACCGCAAATTCACTGGGCAGGCGGCGCTGGCGAAACAACTCAAATAGCGCCGGCACCAGCTTGCGGTGGGTGAGGTCGCCACTGGCCCCAAAAATCACTAGGCATTGGGGCGGGATAACCCGCTCCTGGCGGAGTCCTACCCGCAGTGGATTGGTGAGCACAGCGCCCATGAATGCCTGTCTGGTGCCCATGGTTTAACGGGCCTGGCGCCGTCGCCCACCGCTTGCCCCACTTTGTGATGGTTTCTGTGTGGGATTCGCCAAAAAAAAGCCCGCCTTGGGGGCGGGCAGGGGAAGCGGATTTGGCTCGAAATTAATAGGTTTCGACGTGCCAGCGGTCGGCCTTTTTGAGCTGGGGACGCAACTCGGCCCAGTTCAAACCCTTGGCAGTGGCTGCGGCGGTCATCGCCTCGTCGATGCCGGGCTCCATGCCCCGCAGACCGCACATGTAGACGTGGGTCTTGGGATTCTCGATCCAGGAGAAGATCTCCTCGGCGTTCTCGCTGACGCGGTCTTGGATGTACATGCGACCGCCGTTGGCGTTTTGCTGCTCGCGGCTGATCGCCTTGGTGTAGCGGAAGTTTTCGGGAAACTCGCTGGCGTAGCGGTTGAAGTCGTCTTCGTAAAGGAGGTTGGGGGTGGTGGGCACGCCCATCAACAGCCAGGCCTTACCGCGGAAATGCCAGCCGTTCTTCTCCCGCTCGGAGGGCTCAAACATGCGGCGCAGGTAGGTGCGCATCGGCGCGATACCCGTGCCGGTGGCAAGCATGATCACGTTGGCTTCCTCGTCTTCAGGAAGCAGCATCTCCTTGCCCACCGGGCCGGTGATCTTCACCTTGGCGCCGGGTTCGATGTCGCAGAGGAAGGTGGAGCAGACGCCGTTGATCGTCTCGCCGTCCTTCTCGTATTGCAGCTGGCGCACGCACAGCGACACCGTGTTGCCCTCCAGGTTGTCGCCGTGGCGGGTGCTGGCGATTGAGTAAAGGCGCAGCTTGTTGGGCTTGCCGTTGGCATCGGTGCCGTCGGGAATGATGCCGATGCTCTGGCCTTCGACGTAGTGCAGCTGGGGGTCACCACCGGAGAGGTCGAAGGTGATGTGATTCACCCGGCCGATAGCCCCTTCCGCCAGCAGGCTGTAGTTGTCGGTCACTGTGCCGACGAACGGATCCTTCGGCTTGTAAAGGTTGACGGGAACGTCGGCGTGGGACACGGCAGCGGGTTTCGAAGGAGCGGCGTTTGCTTTGGGGGCGGGTGCTGGGCTGGCGCCATCGTCTGCGAGAACGGCGCTGATGCGACCGCCTGTCTGAGCGATTAATTGCATCAGGCCCTGGAGTTGGCCGAATGGCACGGTGAAGCGGCGCTCAGCCTGACGCTGGCGTCTCACCCCGAAGGCTTCCACCACGACGGTGAACATCCGGTTGTCGGACTGGTTGGCGCGACCGGTGGAAACACGCATGCAGACTCAGTCCCCTCAAAAACGGGCTGATCATAGGGAACACGGCCGCAGCGAATTCCCGGCAGACACCGCTAGGTTTGTGCCCCAGCACACTTACGCCGTGCGTCCTTGGCGCAGCTTCTTGCCCGATCAGGTCTGCCCGGCCAACTGGCTGAGCCGGATTTGTTGTCGAATGGGCCTGCGGATTTGACCAATTCCGCCCCAACAGCCATCTGCAGCCTCGACACCATCCAGCAGGAGATGGAGCGTCTGCCCCAGGGCACCAGGCGCCTTGCGGTGCAGTTGCGCCTACCGCTTGATCCCAGCTGGATCTGGTCCGTGCTCACCGATTACGCCAATCTCAATAGCTTTATTCCCAACCTGGCCTCCTCCCGCCAGCTTTGGCGCCGCGGCAATCGGGTGGGTTTGGAGCAGGTGGGCACCCAGCAGTTCTGTGGGCTGCGTTTCAGCGCCAAGGTGGAGCTCGAGATTGAGGAGGATCTCGAGGCGGGCGAGCTGCGTTTTTGCATGTGTCGCGGTGATTTCCGCCGCTTTGAAGGCTGTTGGCAGATCGGCCGCACTGGTGAAACCACCCACCTGCTCTACGAGCTCACGGTGCAGGGCCGGCCCGGCATGCCGATTGGCTTGATCGAGCAACGTCTGCGCGAAGACCTGGCCAACAACCTGCGCGGAGTGCAGCGAGAGGCGGAACGCCGCGCAGCCCAATCCTGATTAACAGGAATCGAATTAACCAACCTTTCTCTTTTGCCCGATGGGGCCAAAAGCAGTTGGATTTGTGTATACCCCCAAGGGGATTCGAACCCCTGTCGCCTCCGTGAAAGGGAGGTGTCCTAGGCCTCTAGACGATGGGGGCGAGGCCACAACACTGTAGGGCGTTGATGTATTGGAAGCTACGGGGCAGGGGGACCCTTCGTCAAGGAGAGCAGCGCTTCAGGCCTGTCATCAGTGGGGGGCGCCGCGACGATCAGGCCCCATTGGCGTCAGGGCGGGTTGGACCTGGCCGCTCCAGACCGGCACGCTGACGTGGAAGCAAGCACCCTCGCCGGGCTCTGACACAACCCAGATGCGCCCCCCGTGCACCTCGGCGATGCGGCGGCAAACCGACAGGCCCACGCCGTAGCCCGAGGTGGTGCTGGAGGTTTGGGGCAGGCGCACCCGATCCAGAAAAATCCGTTCCTGCTCACTTTTAGGTATCCCCGGACCGGTGTCGCAAAAGCTCACCTGCACCCACTGGTCGGTGCGGTGCAGCAGGGTCAGGTGCACCCGGCCCCGGTCCGGGGTGAACTTGAGGGCGTTTTCCAGCAGGTTCAGCAATACCTGGCGCATGCGGCGCTGGTCGGCGAACACATCTGGCAGGTCGGCGGGGATGTCGGTGATCAGCTCTAGGTCGCGGCCGATCCAGAGTTTTTCCAGCTCCAGGATCGCCTCGGCGGCCACCTTGCCCAGCGCCAGGCGCTGGGGATTAAAGAGGGCCTCCCACCGGGTTGTACCCACCTCCAGCAGGTCCTTGGAGAGTTCGTGGATGTCGTCGAGGCGGCGGGTGAGTACGTCGCGGAAGCGGGTCTCGTCGATCTGGCCGAGGGTGTGGCTCTGAAGGGCGAGCTTGGCAGCCGTCAGCGGCGTGCGCAGCTCATGGGCCACCATCCGCAGTAGGCGCTCCTGCACCCCAAGGCGCTCGATCAGGGTTTCGTTTTCCTGGCGCAGCACCAGCAGCTGGTCTTCCAACTGCAGCTCGCGCTTGGTGCGGCTGCCATCAATTTCAGCGGGCCGCAGGCTCATGCCCAGGCTCGTAACCACCCCCATCTGCTGCCAGCGCGGCAGCCAGCTGCGCAGCTTCTGGGTGATGGCATTGCCGGCGATCACCTGCTTGGGCAGGGGGTCGAGCTTCACCAGGGCCGGGGTGGCCACAAGCCGGTGCAGCTCCAGCAGCTGGGGTTGGTGGCCCGGATCGGCGATCTCCAGGCTCACCTTGAAAGCGCACTCCTCGCTTTTGAGGAACTGGATCAGGTTGCGTAGGTCCTGGCTGGCCAGGTGGTAGCTGGTGGCGACAAGCAGCAGCTTCAGTTCGGGGCGTTCGGTCGCTCCGTCGTTGGCGACCTGGGCGGCCGTGGTGGGGTGATCGGCGCTCACGTGGCCAACCCTATGGGGAATTGGCCAGAGCAGCTCGATTTCGCTATGACTAAATAAACCAATGCCGTGCGCCCTAGGGCCGGGATGTCATGAGCATGCCTTCAAATTCCAGTCCAGTGGCGCCGCGCCCCAGGATTCAGCTCGACAGCAATACAAGGCGCTGGTTTGCCCGCAACCTGGGCCTGTGGCGCTCGCGCCGGCTGTATTTATTTGAGGACGGGGAGGCGTTGCGGCTCGACATGATGCTGCGGGTGGAGATATTCAGTGAGCCGGTGGAGGGTGATGCGGCCTATCGCTTCACTTGGTGGCCCGAGCAGGAGTTCGAATTCTTCGACAAAAAGCCCCGCTACGTGCCCACTGGCACCATGGAGGCCAATCTCTGCGGTCACCAGCTAAGCCGCAGCTCCGGCTACTTGAGCGGCGCTCCCACCAAAAGTCAGATCCGTCAGGTGGATGAGCACGAGCTCATTTTTGAATCCAGCTACCAGGAGTGGGACATTCTTGAGCACACTCGCCTGGTCGACCAAGACCGCTACCGCTCCCGTTCGATCTACTCCTGGAAGAACGGCGCCCTGGATGTGGCCGAAACCCACCACGAGATCCGGGTTGAAGAAGCGGGGGCGCCCATCCCGCACGACGCCTTGCCTTGATGCAGCAGCATGCAGTCAGCAATTTTTCTTTTCCGGTGTTCCTGATGCCCCGTAGTTTTCTGGCTCCCCTGCTGGTGCTTCCCCTGCTGCTGGTCCCTGCAGCAGCCCTGGCAGCTCCAGCCACTGAGGCGGAAATGAACCTCTACACCCGGATTGCAGCCGTAAACGTTTGCATTGCCCGGGGGGCAGGGGTGCCCTTCGATAAAGCGGTGGGCATTGCTGGCGAAACCATCGCCCAGCTGATTCAGGGCCAGCACGATGGCGTGATCAGCCAGGTGGGAGCTAAGCCGCTCAGCATCGACGACCTGCGCAAGGGATCGATCAACTCGGCTGTCCTTGGTGCCGCTGAGATCTGCCCCAAGGAGGTGCCAGCAGATGTGATGGCCAAGGTGCAGGACGCCATCAAGCAGTCGCCCGATACCAAGCCAGCAGTGAAGCCCGCTACCCCTAAGCCCGCTACCCCTAAGCCCGCTACTTCTAAGTAATTCCCATGCCCCTCGTGCGCCTCGCCGATTACCGTCCGGCGCCGTATCTGCTTGAGCGCACCGATCTGACGGTGCAGCTCCACTCCGGCCACACCGAGGTGCTGGCCCAGCTGGCCTTCGTGCCTAATCCGCTGGCCCAGCCGGGACCGTTGGTGCTCCAGGGCGTCGACTTGGAGCTGCTGGAATTGCGTCTCGATGGCGAGCTCCTGCCGGCTGAGGCCTTTGAGCTCAGCGCCGACCAGCTGGTGATCACCAAGCCTCCCTCTGGGGTTTTTCAGCTGCAGAGCCGGGTGCGCATCCACCCGGAAACCAACAGCACCCTTGAAGGGCTCTACGCCAGTGGCGGGCTGTTCACGACCCAGTGCGAACCCGAGGGATTTCGGCGCATCACCTTTCACCCCGACCGCCCCGATCTGCTCAGTCGCTTTCAGGTGCGGATCGAAGCCGATCGGGCCAGCTGTCCGGTGCTGCTCTCCAATGGCAACTGCCTAGAAAGCGGCGACCTCGACGCCGGGCGCCACTTCGCTGTTTGGGACGACCCTTTCCCCAAACCCTCCTATTTGTTTGCCCTGGTGGCTGGCCAGCTTGAGGAGGTGAAAGACAGCTTCACCACCGCCAGCGGCCGCGCCGTGGCCCTGCGCATCCACGTGGAACCCGGCGATGCGTCTTACACCGCCCACGCCATGGCGTCCCTGAAACGCTCGATGGCCTGGGATGAGCAGCGCTACGGCCTCGAATACGACCTCGATGAGTTCAACATCGTGGCGGTGCGTCACTTCAATATGGGCGCGATGGAGAATAAAAGCCTCAATATCTTTAATTCCAAGCTGGTGCTAGCCGACGCCGAAACCGCTACTGATGGCGAGCTTGAGCGGATCGAGAGCGTGATTGCCCACGAGTATTTCCACAACTGGACAGGCAATCGCATCACCTGCCGCGACTGGTTCCAGCTGTCGCTTAAAGAAGGTCTAACCGTGTTTCGCGACCAGAGCTTCACGGAAGATATGCACGGTGCGGCATTGAATCGCATCGAAAACGTTTCGATGTTGCGTAATAGCCAGTTTCGTGAAGATGCTGGTCCCACTGCCCATCCCGTGCAGCCTGATGCCTATCAGGCGATCGACAACTTCTACACCACCACGATCTACGAAAAGGGATCGGAACTTATTCGTATGTTGCACACCCTGCTGGGTGAGGAGGCGTTTATGCGGGGGATGGCGCTCTATGTGAGCCGCCACGACGGCACCGCCGCCACCTGCGAAGACTTCGTGCAGGCGATGCAGGATGCCGCCCCAGTGCCGCCGCCCTTTGATTTCGCCCAATTTCGCCGTTGGTATCACCAGTCCGGCACGCCGCGGCTGCACATCCAGCGCCACTGGAATGGCGAAACGGGCGTGCTCGAGCTGCAGGTGCAACAACACACCCCAGCGACACCCGGCCAGAGCGACAAGCAGCCGCTGGTGATTCCCCTGGCCCTGGGGCTGCTGGCTCAGGGCGGTGAATCCCTCCCCGTGCGACTCGAGAGAGAACCAGACCCAGCCCTGCTAGCTGGCGATGGCACCCGCCTGCTGGTGATCGACCAGCCCCAGCAGAACCTGCGCTTGGTGGGACTCCCTCGCCAGCACCATCCCCCGGCCCTTTCCCTACTACGCCATTTTTCAGCGCCGGTGATCCTGGAAATGGGCCGGCCCACCGCCGAGCTGGTGCACCTGCTGGCTGCCGATAGCGATCCTTTTGCCCGCTGGGATGCGGGCCAGGTGCTGCTGCGCCAAGCCGTGCTGGCCCGCGCCGCAGGCAGCGCCGATGGCCTGCTGGAAGAGGAGCTGATCGATGCCTTCGGCCGGATCCTGGCCGATCCCTCCCTATCCGAGGCCAGCCGCAGCGTGTTGCTGGCCCTGCCAGGTTTGCCCGAGCTCGAGGATGCCGCCGTTGCCGTTGGCGCTGAGCCCGATCCGCCGGCCCTGTTTGCGGCGCTGCTTGCCCTGCAGCAGCGTTTTGGTGCGGCCTTGGCCGTGCCCCTGAGCGCTGCCCTGGAGCGCTGCACGCCCCAGTGGAGCCTGGCCTGGCCCGCTGGTAACGGCGATCGCCTGCTTACGGGCACCGTGTGGAGCTGGCGGGTGGCCGCCGGGGATGCGCAGGTTGCGGCGGCTGCAGCGGCGGCGGTGCAAGGCCCCTCGATGACCCTGGCCCGCGCTGGCCTCAGGGCCCTGCAGTGCCATCCGATCGCTGAGCGCCAGCAGGCAGTGGAAGCTTTTTACCAACGCTGGCAGCACAAGCCGGTGATCCTTGATGCCTGGTTTGCCCTAGAAGCATCTGCGCCCTTTGCCGATGGCCTGGAGCGGGTGGCTCGTCTACTGGAACATCCCCGCTTTGATCCCGCGGCGCCCAATTCGGTGCGGGCCGTGCTCGGGGGGCTCGCCGGTAATACGGCGGTGTTCCATGCCGCCGATGGCTCCGGCTACCGCTTCATGGCAGCTCGCATCGCCGATCTCGACCAGCGCAACCCGATCACGGCCTCGCGCCTGGCCAAGGTATTTAGCCGCTGGCAGAGCTACGGACCAGTCCGTTCAGCCGCGATGCACGCAGCCCTCGAGCAGCTGGCGGCAGCATCTCTCTCCCCAAACACCGGTGAGGTGGTTAGTCAGTGCCTGGGCGCTAAGGCCGGCCCTTGAGGCTCTGGTGCAGCTGGCAAAAGGCAGCTTTGCGGTAGGCAGCCCCCTCAGGCCCGGCGTGCAAACCCCACAGGCCCTCCCAATAGAAATAGATCACACCATGGCCCCGCTGCAGCGAAACCTGGGCTTTCTGCGCCAGGGTCGCCATGGTTGGGGTGCGGCCACCGAAGCCCGCCAGGATGCCGATCTCCACAGGCATGCCCCAGCTGCGCGCCTTAACCAGGGCCGGTTGGTTGAGGTCCTTTTCGAAGCCCTTCACCGAGTGGGCGTAGTTCTGCACTACTAGGTCGTCGATCAGCTCGCCCAAGGACCAAAGCTCCCAGTCCTGCAGCCAGTGGTTGTAAGCAAAGCGGAAGGGGCCCGGCGAGAGGCTGATCACCGTGCCAGAGGGCTTGAGTTGGCCCCGCAGCTCCCGCAGCAGGGCGGTGAGCTGCTGACGCCGCCAGCGCATCCAGGCCCGATCCGTGTGGTCGTTTGGCGGCTCCCGGCCCGTGGCCGCCCGGAATAGTTCGCGGCTGTAGGGGTCGTAGCCCAGCTCCACCGGCCAGGCGAAGTGGTCGTCGAGCTGGATGCCATCGACGCTGCAGCGCTGCACGATTTCGCCGATCAGGCCAAGAAAGCGCTGCCGCACCCCCGGGTGGGCGGGGTTGAGCCACACCATTGGTTTGCCGTGCATGACCATCTCAGTGCTGCCATCCCGGCGCTGCAGCACCCAATCGGGGTTTTGTCGCACCACGGCAGCGTCGGCCGGCTCCATCAGGCCGTACTCAAACCAGGGGATCACCTGCAGGCCGCGGCGATGGGCGGCCTTGGTGAAGCGGCAGATCGGATCGAGGTTGGGGTTGGCCTTCTCCAAGGCAGGCTCCATCGGCGCATGGCGGGAGCGGTGGAAGGTGGTGCCCCGGCTCCACACGTTGGGATAGAGGGTGTTGAAGCCCGCTTCTGCCAGCTCCTGCACCGCCCGATCGATGCGGGCGGGGTCGTAGTAGAGGGGGCTGGGGCTATTGGTGAGCCACACGCCGATGCGCCGGGGCGGAGCTGGCTGAGTTTGGGCCAGCAGTGGAGCGTTGGCAGCCCAAGGCAGGGTGAGCAAAATGCTCGCCGCAGCTGGCAAAAAGGCTTTTAAGCGGGCAAAACGGCGCAACTTCAGCGGATCTGCCCTCAGCGGAACATTGAGCTCACCGAGCTCTCCTCGTGGATGCGCCAGATCGCTTCGCCGAGCATCTTGGCCACCGAGAGCACTTGCAGCTGGGGGAAGCGGTCTTCATCGCGGCGGGGAATGCTGTTGGTGACAAGCACCTCCTCGAACAACCCAGGCTCCGACATCCGCTCGATTGCCGGTGGGGAAAACACCGCATGGCTGGCGCAGGCCAGCACCCGGGTTGCCCCCCGCTGCCGCAGCAGCCGGGCACCGGCACAGATCGTGCCGCCGGTGTCGATCATGTCGTCGATCAGGATTGCGGTCTTGCCCACCACATCGCCAATCACGGTGAGGCTTTCGGCCACGTTGTGACCTGAGCGACGCTTGTCGATGATCGCCAGGGGAGCGTCATTCATCTGCTTGGCGAAGGCCCGGGCCCGAGCTACCCCGCCCACGTCCGGGGACACCACCACCACTTCGCAGAGGTCGCGGGTGCGCAAATAGTCGACCAGCACCGGCGAGCCATAGATGTGGTCGCAGGGGATGTCGAAATAGCCCTGGATCTGGGCGGAGTGCAGGTCCATGGCTAGCACCCGATCCACCCCTGATTTAGCCAGCAGGTTGGCAACTAGTTTGGCGGTGATCGATTCCCGTCCGGCGGTCTTGCGGTCGGCGCGGGCGTAACCGTAGTAAGGGATCACGGCGGTGATCTGCCGGGCCGAGGCCCGTTTGCAGGCATCCACCATGATCAGCAGCTCCATCAGGTGATCGTTCACCGGGGCGCAGGTGGGCTGGATCAGGAAGACATCGCAGCCCCGGATCGACTCCTGAATCTGGATGTAAAGCTCGCCGTCTGCGAAGCGTTTGATCACCCTCGGCCCATCTGGCACGCCCAGATAGGTGCCAATTTCCTGAGCCAGGGCTTGGTTGGCGGTGCCACTAAACAACCTCAGTCGCCGGGTGTCGTGATTCGACTGGCTCGCGCTGCCCTGGGGTGCCACGCGATCAGCGGTCAGAAAACTGGTCACGGCGGCCGCTAACGCGTCGGCTGAAACCTGATGGTAGAAGCGAGCCCGCCCACCTAGTACAAAAATCCATGACTCTTTCCCTGTCTGGTCGGCAACGCCCCTTGGTGCTGGTGGGAGCTGGTGCAGCGGCTGCGGTGGCGGCACTGCAAGCAGAGGCGGGGCCACCGCTGGCCTTGGCCCTGGGCCTGCCCTGGGGCAACCCGCTCGCAATTGAGCAACCGCCCCAATCGTTGGCCTCCCTGGCTGAGCAGGGACCAGGCCTGGTGCCCTTGCTGCTTGATCCCGGCCTGGTGTTGCAGGGATTCGGCCACTGGGCCGAGGCCCTTGGGGCCTGGCGCCAGCCGGTGCTGCTGCTGCTGACGGCCGAGCAGCTGCAGACGGGCCTGCCGGCGGCGATGGCGGCCCTGCTGGCCCAGTGGCAAGTGCCCTTGGCCGGGCTGGTGCAGGCCGGTGGCCCCTGGCAGCCAGACCTGCGCCGCGGCGATGGCCTGCCCTGGTTGGGAACCCTGGAGGAGCCTTTTGACCTGGCCCCTGCTTTGGCCCTGCGATGGGAGCTATTGCTGAGCCGTTGAGGTAGTCGCTGCCGGCCAGAGGGGCTCAGGGGCGCTGCTGCTGATCTCGCGCAGGTTCAGTTTGGTGCTCCGGCTGTTGTTGGGTTCCTGTTCCTGTTCCTGTTCGGGTGCCGGTGCCAGGGGCAGGCTGGTGAATTGCACGCTCTCGGCCTGATCTAGGCCAGCCGCCAGCAGGCTCAGGGTTTCTGGCTGGCTCAAGTTGGTGACAACCCCCTGGTTGTTGAGTGATTTGAGCAAATTTGCAAGTTGGCCCAGCTGTTCCGGCATGGCCAGCTCCCGCAGCAGGCTGCGCACCACCAGCTGCTGGTTGTCCTGGCGACTCTCCTCAGGCCGGTCTGGATCGCGGTAGCGCACCAGTTGCTCCACCTGGTTGCCCTTGAGCCGTTGCAGCCCGCCCTGAAGGTTGATGCTGAAGCGCTGGCTCTTGTCCTTGTAGCGAAGAGCCAGGGTGGGATTGGCGGCGATGCTGCCGAGGCCATCCACCAGGCTGCGCAGGTTGGAGCGGCCCAGCACCAAAAAGCGCGCTGGCTGGCCCGAGTCGAGGCCTACCAGGTTGCCCACCGCATCAGCGGTGAGGGCTACGCCGCCGATGCGATAGAGGCTGCCGAGACTCTGGGGGCGTTTCTGGCCCGGTAGTTGCACGGCCAGGTTGGGCGGCAGGCTGAGCACCTGCAGGGGCCCCTGGGGATTAACCCGCACCAGCAGCAGGGCATCGGCGTTGGCTGCCCCACGGGGAGCGGCCTTGTTGAGCGGATCCCCGGGACGCTCGCTGTCGAGGCCGATCACCAGCAGGGTGATGCTGCGGCTAGGGGGCTTGGCCAGGTCGGCTGGCGTCAGCTGCTGCAGTGGTTCTGTGGCACGGTCGCCTATGGGCCAGAGCACACCGATCAGACCCGCGCCCATGGCCATGCCTACGGCTACCGCACCCAGCCGCAACAGGGTGGCTCCCCGGCGGGGTTGGCTTGGGGCGGAACGTCGGGCCATAGGGGCTTGTCGGCAAACCACTTTGGCCCAAGCCTCTACGTCTTGCACCCGATAGGTTGTGGCGGCGCAGATGCTATGGGGAAATCCGCTGATGGCTGCAAGTGCTCCCCATGAGCGCGCCCGGCCCCTGGCCAAGGGCAGCGTCTATCCAGCCAAAGATTTATGCAGCCAGTGCGGTCTGTGTGACAGCCGCTGGGTTGCTTACGTGAAAAACAGCTGCGCCTTTCTGGAGCAGCGCTTTGAGGCTATGGAGGCTGCGGCCCATGGCCGTAGCCGCGACCTCGACAACGAGGAGGAGCTTTATTTCGGGGTGCAGCAGCGCATGCTCACCGCCCGGCTCCAGCAACCGATCGAAGGGGCCCAGTGGACCGGGATCGTCAGCCGCATCGGTGTGCGGGCCCTGGAAACTGGCTTGGTCGATGCGGTGCTTTGCGTTGGCCAAAGCGAGGAGGATCGCTTCACGCCCGTGCCCCGCCTCGCCCGCACCCCGGAGGAGGTGCTCAGCGCCCGGGTGAATAAGCCCACCCTGTCCCCAAACCTGGAGGTGCTGGAGCAGCTGCCCGGCAGCGGCATCCGCAAGCTGCTGGCGATCGGTGTGGGCTGCCAGATCCAGGCCTTGCGGGCGGTGCAATCCACCCTGCCCCTTGATGAGCTCTACGTGCTGGGCTTGCCCTGCGTAGACAACGTCAGCCGAGCAGGCCTGCAGACCTTCCTCGACAGCACCGTCAGCTCGCCAGAGACGGTGGTGCACTACGAGTTCATGCAGGACTTCCGCATCCACTTCCGCCACAGCGACGGCCGCGAGGAAACGGTGCCCTTCTTTGGGTTGGACACACCCAAGCTCAAAGATGTATTTGCTCCGAGTTGTTTGAGCTGTTTCGACTACACCAACGCCGGCGCCGATCTGGTGGTGGGCTACATGGGCGCGACCTTCGGCCGCCAATGGCTCACGGTGCGCAACCCCAGGGGCCAGCTGCTGCTGGATCTGGTGGAGGAGGAGCTTGACGTGGCCCCTGTTACCTCCAGTGGTGAGCGTTTTGCGGCGGTGCAGCAGGGCATCGAGGCCTACGACAAGGCCCTGAAGCTGCCCATGTGGCTGGCCAACCTGATTGGTTTGCTGGTGCAGCGGCTAGGGCCGAAGGGCCTGGAATATGGCCGCTTTTCGATCGACTCCCACTTCACCCGCAACGCCCTCTGGTTGCGGCGTAACCACCCAGAAAAGCTCGAAGCCCACATTCCGGCGTTTGCCAAGGCCATCATTAGTCGATATCGGCTGCCGGCCTCGTGAATCAGGCCCACCGCCATGCCGGGGTGCTGCTGCACCCCACCTCCCTGCCTGGTAAGGGTGGTTGCGGCAGCTTTGGCCAGGCTGCCCACGATTGGCTTGACCTCCTCGGTCGCCATCGCATTGGCGTTTGGCAACTGCTGCCCCTTGCTCCCCCCGACGGCACCGGTTCGCCCTACAGCTCCCCTAGCGGCTCGGCCCTCAACCCCTGGCTGCTGGATGGTGAGCGGTTGCGGCAGGAGGGTTTCCTGGAGCCCAATGACTTAGAGGCCCTACCTGGAGCTGCGCTGGCGGCCGGGCCGATGGATTTGTCTGTGGTTGCGGCCCGCAGTACGGCTCTGGGGGAGGCCCTGGCCCGCCGCTGGGGTGCCCAGCCGGCAGAGCAGCAACGGGCTTTTGCCCGCTGGCGGCGGAGCCAACGGCGCTGGTTGCCAGACCACGCCCTATTCATGGTGATCCGCCGGCTCCAAGGCGGCCAGCCCTGGTGGCAGTGGCCGGCGCCCCTGGCCCAGCGTCAGCGCCGCGCCTTAGCGCGAATTGCCACCGAGCGCGCCGACTGGCTGCTGCAGGAGCAGCTGCTTCAGTGGCAGCTGCAGCGCCAGTGGCAGCAGCTGCGCCGTCAGGCAAGCCAGGCCGGCGTGCAGCTGCTGGGAGACCTGCCGTTTTATGTGGCCCACGACAGCGCCGATGTCTGGGCCCACCGCTCCTTGTTCTCCCTGCGCTCCGATGGCTCGCTCACGGCCCAGAGCGGCGTGCCGCCCGACTACTTCTCGGCCACCGGCCAGCTCTGGGGCACCCCTGTTTATCGCTGGCCCAGACACCTGCTCAGCGGCTTTAGCTGGTGGCTGGCCCGCCTGCAGCGCCAATTTGAATTGTTTGACCAGCTGCGGCTCGATCACTTCCGCGCTCTGGAGTCTTTTTGGAGCGTGCCCGGTGATGCACTCACCGCCGAAAACGGAAGTTGGCGCTGGTTTCCAGGCTGGCCGTTGCTGGCCTTGCTCTGGCTGCGCCGCGGCAGGCACCTGCCCCTAATTGCTGAGGATCTTGGTGTGATCACCCCAGAGGTGGAGGCCCTGCGTGATGGCTTCGGCTTGCCAGGCATGAAGATCCTGCAGTTCGCCTTTGATGGCGACTCCACCAATCCCTACCTACCAGCCAACATCCGCGGTCGCCGCTGGGTGGTGTACACCGGCACCCACGACAACGCCACCAGCGTTGGCTGGTGGCAGAGCCTCGGTGACGACGCCCGTCAGCGGCTGGCCGAGGCGGTGGGTGCACCCATCACGGCGCCGGCCTGGCAGCTGCTGGAGCTGGCACTGGCCAGTCCTGCCGACCTAGCGGTGGTGCCCCTTCAGGATCTGCTGGAGCTCGATGACCGGGCCCGCTTCAATACCCCAGGCACCAGCTCGGGCAACTGGACTTGGCGCCTGCAGCAGCCGGTGGCCAGCCTGGACGGGGCCCTGCAGGGCTATGGCGCCATGGCGGCTAGCTACGGCCGGGCTGCGTCTGCTGGTGAGCTGAACTGACCGGGCTGGCCCTTGACTGGCTGCAGGGGCGAGCCGTTCCAGCTCACTAGATCGCCGGCGCTGGGTGGAGGGTTGAGGCTGAGTCGGAAGCTGCCACTGAGTGGCAGGCTGATGCTGCCGCTGCTGTTACGCAGGTTGGTGCGAACTCCGCTGGCGCTCTCCAGCGTGAACTGGCTGGGCTGGCTTAATTGCAGCTCCAGCACTCCGGCCGCTGGAATTTGGCTTGGCTTTGCCCGCCGCAGTTTCTCAACCCCCTGGCCCCTGGCGGCCAGCTCCAGGGGGCGCAGCTCGGGATAAAGCTGCAGTAGGGCTTGATCAGGCCGCGGCGGTTTGGCCTGGTCAGCGGCAGGCAGGGGCGAAATCGGCCGTAGCGCCAGCAGCCCCCGGGCTGCCAGTTGCTGCTGCTGCAGGTTCAGCGCGTAGATCAGTCCCAGGGTCAGTAGGCCGTAGAGCAGGGTGCCCTGCCAGGTGGTGAATACATCGATTGAGCCCGGCGTGAAACGACGCAGCAGGGGCTCTCGCCTTTGGCCCTGGAAACGGCGGTGTTGCTCGCTGCTGGGCAGCGCCGTTTCCAGGCTGCCGGATGGCAGCTCTAGGTGTCGCTCGATCAGCGGCACCATGGTGCGCAGGTAGGTGGCTTCCGGTAGACGGTCGCGCCAGCCTCGCTCTAGGGCCTCCAGCACTGCTGCGCTGATGCGTGTTTGCAGGGCGAGGTCCCGCAGGCTCAGGCCCCGTTCCTCGCGCCGCAGCCGCAGCCGCTGGCCTGCTGCCAGCAACGGATCAGCCGGAGCCTCGGCAGGCCCACTTGGGGCCGCTGATTGACTAGGGCGCCACCAGCCACCAGGGCGCCACCAGCGGCCAGGGCTGCCTCGCGGGCGCTTTGGTGGCAGCGGAATTGAGGGGCTCAGGGTGGGGGCGTGGGATTAAGCAGTTGCCATTCTTGGCGATCGAGGCGCCGCCAGCGACCTTCGGGCAATGCGCCCAGCTGCAGGGGGCCGATTGCCAGCCGCTGCAGATCGAGCACGGGGTGGCCAAGGGCCTCGGCGGTGCGCCGGATCTGACGGTTGCGTCCCTCTCCCATCCGCAGTTCGATTTCGGTTGCCTGGGGGCGCCTTTGAATCAGCACCAGCCCCACCGGTTGGCTGGCCTGGCCATCAAGGGGCACTCCGGCAGCCCAGCGCTCCAGCACCCGGTCCTCCGGTTGGCCCTTCACCCACACCCGGTAAGTCTTGCGGTGGCCGTAGCGTGGATGGGTGAGCCGCA
The DNA here is from genome assembly GCF_024346255.1 of Cyanobium sp. BA5m-10. Classification (NCBI taxonomy): domain Bacteria; kingdom Bacillati; phylum Cyanobacteriota; class Cyanophyceae; order Synechococcales; family Prochlorococcaceae; genus Cyanobium; species Cyanobium sp. BA5m-10. The sequence continues at coordinate 37,603 of NZ_JAGQCP010000026.1, forward strand.
GGGTCACCTCCCCCTGGTTGCTGAGCAGCAGGGCGCCGCGGCTGTTGGCATCGAGCCGGCCCACCGGGTGGAGTCCACTGCCGTGGCGCAGTTCGGCTGGCAGCAGGTCCAGCACGGTGGTTCGCCCCTCGGGATCGTGGCAGCTGCAAACCACTCCCACCGGTTTGTTGAGCAGCAGCAGTAGGGGCTGGGGCCGGGCCGCCAGGGGCTCTCCCCGCACGGTGATGCGATCGCGCTCGGGGTCGGCCCGATCGCCCAGCTGGGCCACGGCACCATTTACCTGCACCAGGCCTTGGTCCAGCAGCTGTTCTGCCTGTCGACGGGAGCAGAGCCCGGCGTTGGCTATCAGTTTTTGCAGCCGTTCAGTGGGCATGCCACCCATGTTCGCCCTTAAAAAGAATGGTAGGTTTGCGAAACCAAAGAGTTTCGTAAACCGGCTAGCCATGTCAGCCCTGCCCGTTCTTGGCTCCAGCCCCAGTGCCGGTGCTGTCTCGGCCCAATCAGGTGGCGACCTGGTGCGCAGCTACCTGCGGGACATCGGGCGAGTGCCGCTGCTGTCCCATGAGCAGGAGATCACGCTGGGTCGCCAGGTGCAGGAGCTGGTGGGTTTAGAGGAGCTGGAGCTGGAGCTGGAGGTGCGACTGGGCAACAAGCCAA